>JAGQPD010001285.1 GCA_020426865.1 Planctomycetales bacterium | reverse complement strand
AGACGTCATTGATCAACCAGACGTCCACCTACCACATGTTTCCGGCCGCGACCGCCCCCTCTCCCCTGCAAATCGTACCCGTTACCAACAATGATGATCAACCCGCCCTCTCGTTTCCGTTGTCCAGTCGCTATCGCTTCCTTATTGATTGTCGCGGCAACCGTGTGCTGTACACCGCCATCGTACGGTCAATCAAGCGGTGTTCCGTGGCCCGCCGAGGATGGCTTAGGGCGTTCCCTACCTTTGCGGGAAGATGTCGGCTCCGTGAAGGCGGGGCGGTTCGTGGGAATCTTCTATTTCCTCTGGCACGGACAACACGAACCGGCGGGAATGGGCCCGTTTGACGTATCCCATGTCCTGGCGGCTCATCCCGATGCGCTCAACACCGACACGTCGCCACCCTGGGGTCCGACCGGAGTTCCGCACTATTGGTCCGAACCACTGTTCGGCTACTATCGTGCCGGCGACCCTTGGGTCCTCCGTCGCCATGCACAATTGCTCTCTGCCGCCGGCGTGGATACCCTGATTTTCGATACGACCAATCGCGTTACGTATTTGGATGTCGTGGAGCAACTGGGCAAGGTTTTTACTGAAGTTCGAGCGGCCGGTGGCACAACGCCGCAATTTGCGTTTATGGTCAATACGCGTGCCGGTGAAACCGCTGAAGAACTCTACGAACGTATCTACCTCCCAGGACGTTTTCCCGATTTGTGGTTCCAGTGGCAAGGAAAGCCGCTACTGATCTGTGATCCCGCAGAGGCATCGGAGCCAGTGCGCAGGTTTTTTACCTTACGCAAGGCTCATTGGCCGTTTGAAATGAAAAACACGCCCTACGCGTGGCATTGGGAAGCGACCTATCCGCAGCCATATGGTTACACGGACGACGCGGAAATCCCCGAACAAGTGAACGTATCGGTCGCTCAAAACCTGCGAGCTAGCGACGGCAAAGTGACAAACATGAGTAACTTGGATGCCCGGGGACGATCGTTTCATGATGGAGCGATGGACTCACAGGCAGACGCGATCGATCGCGGCACCAATTTTGCCGAACAATGGCAGCGGGCCCACCAACTGCAGCCGCCGGTCGTGATGGTGACGGGCTGGAACGAGTGGATCGCCGGTCGCCAGCCTTCGCCGGGGCGAGCCACGTTCGTCGATCAGTTTGATCGGCAGTTTAGTCGTGACATTGAAATGATGAAGGGGGGGCACCGGGACAATTATTACTATCAGCTTGTCGACGGGATCCGCCGCTACAAGGGTGCGCCCGATCTGCCCCTCGCCAGTGCCGCCACAACGATCGACATCAACGCGGGAGTCGAACAATGGAAAGATATCCTCCCCGAATATCTCGACCTCCGGGGCGACACAGCACCGCGTGACTATCCCGGCATCGGAGCTTTGCACTATTCCAACAGCTCGGGCCGCAACGATTTCGTATCCATGAAAGTAACACGAGACCGACAACACCTGTACTTCTTGGCCCAGACAGCTGCCGATATCACGTCACCCGACGATGACGCGTGGATGCTCTTGTTCATCGACGCCGACGACGACAGAGACACAGGCTGGCTGGGGTACGACTACGTCGTCAATCGAGCGCTCGTCGATGATGGCAAGACGACGCATTTGGAGCGGCTGCACGCCGACGGCACCAGTGAAGTGGTTGCCAAGTTGCCGTTGACCGTGCGGAGTGACCATTTGCAGCTGGCGATTCCACGTGCGGCATTAGGGCTGCCCAATGGCGACGAAAGAGTGACGGTTTCCTTCAAATGGTGCGACCACGTTGGTAACCCGTCAGTGGCGTGGCCGTTCGATCCGATGGCTCTCTATACCGACGGAGACGTGGCGCCCGAAGGACGCTTTCGCTTTGTCTATCGAACGGATCAACGGTAACGATCCAGTCGCAACACCGCGGAGCAAACCGGCCCGGTGCACCCCAATACCTCGAACCTCGAGGTATTCGTGATTACGCCAAACGTCGTTGCCTGCCTCGGCGCGCGGCATCGACTTGAGCGATAGCACGAAACCAGAAATAAGAAAAGCCTCTTCGAGTTCCATGTACGAGCTCGAAGAGGCGGATGCGTTGTGATTGGCAATCGCTTAGCGGGCAAGTCGACGTCGGAACGGGATCGCCAGGCAAGCTAGAACCGACAGGAGGGTAACGGTCGCCGGCTCGGGAACAACAACATTCGGACCGGCGGCGAACGAGCGAGCCACATATTCGGATGACACCGCTTCGTCGTAAATGCGAAATTCGTTGTACGACCCATCAAACACGGCATCGTTCCATTGCGAACGGCCAAGCCAGTTGTTGTTGTCAACCATCGTCCGCATATCGAGGTCGGCATGGATCTCGTTCGAGCCAACCAGTCCGCCGTCGTAGTACAGCGACATCGTGCCATTGGCACCACCGGACGTGTCATTATGATCGTAGACAGCGACAACGTGATGCTCGCTGCCAACTGGGAACGGTCCGGCCAGGCCAACATTCGGTTCGCCGGCGTTGGAAGCTGGGTGATTCGTGATTTCAAGTCCGTTGGCGTGGCGTCCGGAATTGGGTGTGATCAACACATAGGCCGACGCGTCACCCGCTGGAGAAGTATCTTCACCGCCGTTGCTGGTGCCGAAGTCGCCAAAGCGTTGCCAAGTTCGTTGTTCCGCGACCGTCGCCCAGAATTCAAAACTGATCGCGCCGTTGACACCCGAGTTGACCGCACCCGAAACAATGCCGTTGGGAAGATCTACGTAAGCGTCTTCGGTAATTCCATTGGAACCCTGTCCAACATTGGCCGAAAGGTCCAATTGCCCACCCGAGAAGATGTAATTGGGCGCCGTACCGGCGTCAACGACCATGCCGTTCGCTCCGCCTACCGAATCATCGGCCGAATCTGTGAAGCTATAACGATGCTTCAACGCCGCGTTTGCTTGAACCGCAGCAATCATTGTGCTTGCCGTAATGACGGCAACCAACCATCCACAACGCTTCATGAGAACTCCTCCGAAAAAACAAAACGATAGTTGCAAAATCAACAGACTACGGAGCTTCATCAGGCGATTCACGATGAAACTTCCACCGGGCGGGCCGCGAACTACGAGAGGAGATTCCGTCCGACAATCGGCAGATTCGTAAACCCTAGTACATCACTTGTAATCAGTAAAAATTGCCCCGTCAATTGAATTGCCAAAAATGGCGACATTTTTTCCCAATACGTTTGCCCGACCGTCCGGAACGCGTTTAGCACCGAAAAATGTCCATTTTTTCCCTTGACGCATTTGTGGACCTACATAGCTCCAGACGATCCCCGGGCGGATGAACAGATCA
>JAGQPD010000049.1 GCA_020426865.1 Planctomycetales bacterium | reverse complement strand
TTCCCGTCGCCGGGGAATACGACCTGGCCCATACAATCCGGCCATTCTCAA
The DNA here is from genome assembly GCA_020426865.1 of Planctomycetales bacterium. Classification (GTDB taxonomy): domain Bacteria; phylum Planctomycetota; class Planctomycetia; order Pirellulales; family Pirellulaceae; genus JAGQPD01. Next base: position 7,984 of record JAGQPD010000049.1, on the reverse strand, counting down.
TACAACCGCTCGATCCGCAAATCTCGATTTCTGCAGTGTCTGTTCGGCCATTAGGCAGACGCGGCCCCCCTCACGCTGCGGGTGAGGAATGGTCGTCTCGTCGATCCAATCGGCATGGGACTCGCCAAACACACCGGTCGAGCTGACATAGATCCAGCGGGACTTCGGACTGTCGACGGTGTTTAATACGTTCGCCAGACCCTCGACATAAACCGAATACATCGATTCGCCGCTGGTGCGATCATACCCGACGGCGAAGAGCACGGTATCGGCCGTCGGCAGTCCAACCAGCGATTCGGGGCGGCGAATGTCCGCCACGTGCGCGATGAAACCATGCCGTGTCAACTCGGTCGCTTTCTCTTGCCGACGTGTGACCGTGTGGACTTCATGTCCAGCGTCGATCCAGCGCAAGCCGACTCGCTTACCCAGATAGCCGCATCCGAAGATTAACTTGACCATGCCATATGCCCCACAATTCGCCACTCCCATATTCCGCCACGAACCAACGGTCAATGACTTTGTAATCATTTCATTCGCGGCATTTTTTTCAAAAAAAATCACCGAAAACAGGGCCAGACATTTCCCCTTCTTGCCCCGGGCGGAGATAATTGTTTCAGTATAGCTATCGTTTCGCCAGCGGACTGATGGAAAGAGTAAAGGAAATTGCATGCGAAAGGTACAACGTTCTCACGGTTTGCGGCCGGATCGCGGCGTGTTGTACGTAGTCTATTTCACCATTCTGGTTGGTGTTCTCGGACCTTGCCACATGGCGTTGGCGGAAACCCCGGCTCCGGAAAATCAGAGTACGGAGCGCGAAGCGACGAGTTCCGTATCCGTTGCGGCTCCAACGGTTGGGCCGTTAGGGGCCCCCATTCAGCTGGACCGAGTCCTCAACGGCGGTCCACCCGATGGCCTTGATGAGCTGCGATTGATGCAAAAGCAGATTCAAGCGGCAACGGACATGCTACTGAAATGTGTCGTTCATGTCCAAGTCGGTCCCAACCACGGCAGCGGTGTGATTACCGGTCCCGACGGATTGGTGCTGACCGCAGCACACGTGGCCAGTAGCGCGCGTCGTCGGGCGACGGTCGTGTTAAGCGACGGACGGCGGTACCGCGGAACGACGCTGGGATTGGACTTCGACGCCGACGCGGGGATGATCCAGTTAGACGACGTGCATGACTTACCCTATTTGCCTTTATCAAAATCAAAGCAACTCGCCGATGGCCAATGGTGCTTGGCCGCTGGGCATGCCGGTGGACTCGGAGCACATCCCACGGCAGTCATTCGCTTGGGCCGAATTCGGGACATCGGGACCGACTACATTCGAACCGATTGCCAGTTGATCGGGGGCGATTCGGGTGGTCCGCTTATCAATCTGCGGGGCGAGTTGATTGGCATCCACAGTCGGATTGGTAACAGCCTGCACAACAACATCCATACGCCGATTGATGCCTTCCACCGCGACTGGGACAGTTTATTGGCGGGTAAGACTTGGGGGGTCCTTCCCGGACAGACGCCGTACATTGGCGTGAAGGGACAGCAGCAAACGGAGGAACCGCGAATTGCTTCCGTCTTGCCAGGCTCGCCCGCTGCCCGAGCGGGAATTTTGCCGGATGACGTAGTCACGCACTTCGACGGCGAGCCGATCAAGACGTTTCGGCAGCTAAGCAATTTGGTCCGACAGAAGCAACCATTGACCGAAGTGCCGGTCGTCGTGCAACGCGGCGAAAGCATCGTACGTTTGACGGTGCGAATTGGACAACGTGAAGACTAACCGTATCAGATTGAATCGCAAGCATCAAATGTCGGGAGCTGACCGGTGACAAGAAAACTTTGCCGCACATCTGTAGGTCGCACATCTGTAGGTCGCACATCTGCAGGTCGCACAGCTGCAGGTCGCACATCTGTAAACAGTTTTCTTGTGCGGAAGGATATCGATCGCTCCGTCGTCGTAGCGTTTGTCATTTCTTGTTTGGTCGGCCTTCTGGCGTCAGACGCGAACGCTCAGGATCGCCGCAATCCGGGCCGGAGGAGTCGCAATTTTTTTGATGCCTTCGAGTTAACCGACCCTAGTTACTTGGCCACACGCATCGGCAAGAACCACGAGCTGGTCAAAAGTGCCTTTCGCGACGTCGTAGCGATAGCGGCGGAATCGACCGTGCGGGTGATCGCCGACGGTAAGCAAGTTGCCTTTGGCGTCGGGATTGAACCGACCGGGTATGTGGTGACCAAGCACAGTGAAGTGCGCGATGCGAAACGCCTACAGGTTCGCATGGGCGGACAGTCGGGATCGGACGCGACAATTGAATTCGTCGATGCCGACGTCGACCTCGCGATCCTCAAGACCGAGCTGACGAAATTGAAACCGGCCGAATTCTCGACCGATAAGCCCCCTTCCATCGGCAGCCTCCTGGCCTCGGCAGGATCGCAAATGCGAGAACCGATCGTGGTGGGGATCGTCGGCACGACGGCACGCACCATCCACCCGGAACGCGCCGCCTTAGGAGTCACCTTGCAGCAAAACGTCGACTTAGCGCAAGTCTCCGAAGTACTTCAGAATAGCAGTGCCGACAAAGCCGGCTTGAAACCCGACGATATCGTGAAAAGGGTCAACGACCGCACCATCGGCACCAGTGGCGAATTGATTCGGACGATTCGCCGCATGCAACCCGGGGATGTCGTCACCTTGTCGATCGAACGTGGCGCAGAAGCGGTCGAGGTCACTGCGGTTCTCGGCCGCCAAAGTGACATATTTATGCCCGAGCAGGCAATTCCGGCAGAAATGAGCGGCGACTTGAGCGTGCGTCGCTCAGGATTCCCTGATGTCATCCAACACGATTCGGTGATTTCGCCTAATCAATGCGGTGGCCCGATCGTCGATATCGACGGCAAGATCGTGGGCCTCAATATCGCCCGTGCCGGACGCATCGAAACCTACGCCCTCTCTGCCGCCACCGTGAAACGCTTGCTCGATCGCTGGCAAGCCAGCCGATGACGCAAGCCGCCTCGTCGGTCGGCCGGCCCTGGCGGCCCTCTGCTTCTCTATGGCGTTGTGCGAGCCCAAACATCGCGAGAAACGAGGGTTGTGTGGGAATGGGTCGCAGCGGATATTGGATACTTCGGCTGGGGACAGCCGGGGGACTTTAGATCGACCAGCGATGGGATTCGCCGGTGCCGCGTTCCAGATAGCTGGCAAGAATGATCTGAGCGGCAACCATATCGAGCCGCTTTTTGCGACGTTTTTTTGTCAAATCCGCCGCCAGCAACATCTCCTCGGCCTGGGCACTTGTGTACCGTTCGTCGTAGTACTCGACCGGCACCCCGGTAATTTCGCCGAGCCAAGCGCCGAACTCGCGCGCTTCCCGCGATTTGGGGCTCTCGTCGCCACTGTTGAATACCGGCAATCCTACGACAAATAGTGTTACCTGCTCGTCCGACACCAGCTTGCGAAAATACCGAACGTCCTGGTCTTTCCCGCGACGAGTGTAATTCTCATGGGGACTGGCCCAACGCCGCCCGACATCGCTGATGGCAATGCCAATCCGCACCGTCCCGTAATCCACTGCCACAATGCGGCCGACAGCCGGCCGATCGGGTTCATGATGTAGCTGATCTTCTTCCGTCATTGACGTCTCATCGTGGCAGTGCCGTTGATTCGTCTACCGACAACGGCTGAGCATGTTCGAGGTCGACGAAATACCCGGTCTTCAAAAACTGATACGTAAACCCATGGACTCGCTCGTCCTTCGGCAACTGAGAATGAAACACCGGCAACACCATAAAGTCCGCCGCCCCAGGCAACTTCGTCTCCTCGACACTCACAATCAAGTCGTCCGTGCCGTCGATCACCGGGTTCCCCTGCATCGTACCACCACCAACTCCACCAGCGATGATACCAAACGGTGTCTTCGGGATCGCCAGCTGCGCAGCTAGTTGTTCCCACTGCGTTCCCAGTTCTTCGCCACTGTCACCGGCAATCAAACCGTAAAGGCGCGTATCGCGCCCCAGTCTCCGAGCGAGATCGGCCCCCTGATTGGGAGGTCCGATCATCACGATCCTACCGATCGGAATCGGCGGCTGTGCATTGGCACGCTCCAGATCACCCAGATAATTGCGTAACACGATATTGCCCATGCTATGACCAACAAAGTTGATCTCGGTGATGCCATCCAAGTTCGCCACGACCTCAGCCAATGTCGCCGCATGGTCGCTCATCCGCCGTCGCGTGCTGGCGTAACTGACATTGAACGCTTCGAACCCACCACGCTTGTTGATGTACTGTTCCAGACCTTTCATGGCGCGCCATGAATCGCCCAAACCGTGCAACAAGATCACGGCGCGTCCTTTCATCGGTGGCAACTGCCGCTGCTGTTTGACCTGTTCCAGCTTTTCGACACAAGTCTCATAGCTACCAGCCGCATGCCGCCGGTCGCTTTTGTCGAGCAACCGATGGTGGCCAGTAAACGTGTTGTGCTGAATCCGCCAGCCATGAAAATGCAATCGATCAGACCAGAACTGCGATCCCCCCATGGTCGGCCAACCTCGCGAATCGACACTGTCTTCGGTCCCTTCCTCGGATGTCTCACCGACTGTCCGATCGATCACCTGCGTCGCGCTCGCCGGGATAACAGGACCGGACGACTGCGCCAAGCTGTGTCGTACCTCGATGCCGACAAACGGTAACAAACAGACGGCCGACAGGGAAACTACATGTATTCGTGCCATTTACGCTCCTCCAACAACTTCACGATCTCGCGGATCCGCTCTTCTTGATGCTTGTCCGCAACCAGCGTCGCATCTGGTGTATGTACGACAATGCAATCCTTCAACCCCAGCGTCACGATCAGATGATTATCGGGCCCACGAATGATGGAGCCTTCGGTGTCGACCCCCAAGTGCCGAGCGTCAATGGTGTTTTCCTGTTCGTCCTGCTCACGCAACCGAGACAGGGCCTGCCAGCTGCCAACGTCATCCCATGCAAAGGGAGCTTCGATAACCGCCACATCTGTGGCATGCTCCATCACGGCATAGTCAATTGAACGCCCCTGAATCGCTGAGAATTCGTCGCGAAACACCTCTTCAAACCGGTCCGTGTCAATGGCATTACAAATCGCCTGCAGATGCTCGTACATCACGGGTTCCCGTGCCGACAACTCTTGCAGGATCTTCCGCGCCTTCCACACGAAAATCCCGGAATTCCAATAAAATCGGCCTGATTGCAGATACTCGCGCGCAACCTCCGCTCGCGGCTTTTCACGAAATCGCTCGACGCAATAAATCGGTGCGTCACCGGCGTCGCCCGGTATGGAATCACCACGCTCGATGTAACCAAAACTCTCGGCAGGATACGTCGGCGATATTCCAAACGTGACAATGCGGTCAGGGTGCCGGTCAACTTCTCTTGCTGCCTGCCCGATCGCCGCTTGAAATTGACCGTCCGTGCGAATGACGTGGTCCGACGGCATGACCGCCATCGTCGCGTCGTCGTCATGACGCATCATCCACATCGCCGCCAGACCAATACATGGCGCCGTATCACGTTTGCACGGCTCTCCCAGCACTGACGAAGGCGGTAACTGCGGCAGTTGCTCGCGGATCGGTGCGACGAGCTTCTCGTTGGTTACGATCAATACACGCTCGGGCGGTACCATACTCCCCAAACGCGATACCGTCGACTGGACCATGGTCTCGTCACCCGCCAGATCCAACAACTGCTTGGGACGATTCGAGCGACTAGCCGGCCAGAACCTCGTCCCCGAACCGCCAGCCATGATCACCACATGCAACATCGTTCGCTCCCTCGTGCAATCTCGTGTGACGCCTCTTGCCCTTTGTTCGCCCTGGCCGATCGCGCCACATCACCGGCAGTGAAGATAAGTTGCATCAGAAAATACGGTCCCCGGCGCGAGTCTCTCCCGCAACTGACACGCGTCCCAGGCAAACATGGGATTGATTTCGACCACGACATCATCCCCAACCCTGGCACCGGCAGCTTCGATCCACCGGCGATGCTGCTGAACCATCGCGTCTTGCACCATTTCCGGCGTATATTCGGCCGCTCCACTGGCATTCTTCAGCGGCGAAAACCCCTCGGCAGGATCGATTTCCACGACCAATCCGTTGCGTGCCGCCGGCAAGAGATCGAAAATGAAACGTTCGAATTTGATGGCGTTTGGTTCGCGCGGCTTGATAAACTCGCCACTGCCATCGACATAACCAACGGCTTTACGGGCCACGTGAAACGGCAGCGAACCAGCCTTCGCCGCCATGCGTGCCAGAAACGCTATGTCAAATACGTGCACGGCAATACTCCCCGCCCAGATGCGCAGCGAACCATCCTCGTTTCGCTCCATCGCCGATGACTCTGGCAAGTCACTATACTCGATGATCTGCAACGCACCATCAACCGAAACCACGTTGCCCACCTTCTCCAATGGTTCCGTCTTGGCGATCACTTGCGAAGTCATTTCCGATCCCGCCAGCGCGTGGTATCCCAGAAACACGGGATCGCAAATCGACACCATCGGATTGTCAACCTGCCAATAAAATATCTGCTCGATACCGCGCTGTTGAAGTTTGGCTAAGGTTCCCGATCTATCCAACGCCCGCAACGCCCCACCGTGACCATCGGGATTGAGCGCAAGACGGGACTTGCTGGCCAACAATACCTTGCCCGCTTCCCTGCCGCTCGAAGCACTCACCGATGGCATGACGCCTTGTGAGAAGATCGTCACGTCGGTCAAATCCGGTCGCGCCCCTCCCAACCGATTAAAGTACTCGACCGTTTCATCGTGAGTCGCAGGGCTGGTCATTACTAACAGCGGTATCGGCGTCTCATATCGGCGAGATGTCGCAACCAACCGATCGATAAAGATCTCAAACAACGTGCGTTGCGACACCGGACCAATGGGGTACATCCCTTTCGGATGGTCAAACCCTAAACGCGTCCCCTGCCCTCCAGCGACAACCATCGCCGCCACCCGACCGTCGCGCAGCATTTGCTCGCCGCGAAGCCTAGCCTGGGACTCACTCCATCGATTCCCTTCGCCCGACAGCCGAATCGCGGACGGACTGGTCGAACGAGCGGCCAGCGCTTGCCAATCTGGTCCGACCCCCGTAGCCATATCGCCCTTGATCATCCCGTCGACCAATTCCTGGACCGTCGGCCAATCGATCGACTCGATGTCGGAAACCAACTCGGCCCGCTCCAAGTCGTTCAAGTCGTCCCAAAACCGTAGCACATCCTGTTGCCCGGCAGATGCCAAGGTAGCTCGTAGCTTGGCTAACTCCATCGCCATTTTCTACCATCCTCAATCGTGGTCGCGTCGAAATGAGATCCCTAAAACAACTCGCCACGGACCCACAAGTATGCCACCAGACACAGCAACGGAAACAGAACCAGAATCGTTCCGTAGGTGAACAAAGTCGTCCAAAAATGTCTCGGCCAACGGGCCATGGCTTGTCCCTAATCAGTACCAGCGAAAGCGGCGTCGAGCCCTCACTTGGGTCCGCAATCACCGCTCGACCTACCCAATTTATCACATGCTGCAGATTCGCAGTACCTCAGTTACAATCGAGGTTTCTCTAGCCCCGTTTTCTGGCGATATTTTCCAGCCATTTTCTTCGACCGCGCGTGCAGAGGCAAGCATTGAGACATGTCACCCCCACATCTTATTCGATGCCGTGGCCACTTGCCGTGGCCATGATCGCGGCCGCCGTTTTAAGCCTCCCCTCGCGTGCCATGGCGGACGAGCCAACTCAAGCTACCTGGCAGATCACCCCTGGCACGCGTCTGGCCCTCACAACCGCCGCCGAGGGCTCACGCCTCTTCGCGGTGGCCGATTCGTTTGTGGAAAAACTCAGCCGATTCGACCTGCAATCGCGTCTCAAGAGTGCCCAACCTGTTACCCGCAACGCGTACCTGGCATTTGTTGCACAGCAAACACGGTCCTTTACCTATGCTGAAACAACCACCCTTCAG
>JAGQPD010001284.1 GCA_020426865.1 Planctomycetales bacterium | reverse complement strand
GTGAGAATTGGGGCTACGTTGACGGCAGAGCTTCGCGGACGCCTCGTGCAGCGACTGCAGCAATTGGCCGTATCCTACTACGATCGCCATCAGGTGGGCTCGCTCATGAGCCGCGTAGCGTATGACAGTGAAGTGCTACATGGTTTGGTGCATCAAATCACTGCCGGATTCCTGCTGCAAATCGTACAGCTCATCGGCGTTGGGATCATGCTGCTGGTGATCAATACGAAACTGGCGATCTTTACGCTGATCCCGGTGCCGTTGGTGATCGGCAGTTCGTGGTTTTTCTGGCGGAAGATCTATCCGCGATATTATCGATATTGGGATGCGGCGTCGAAGCAGGTCGCGGCACTGTCTAGCATGCTGGGAGGCATCCGAGTGGTGAAGGCATTTGCTCAGGAGCCGCGTGAGTATGATCGATTCTATCGAGCCAGTCAGTATCATCGTTCGTCACGGTTGTGGGTGGAAGAGTCGACTGCCACGTATTCGGCGTGGATGCAGATTGTGTTCAGTCTGGGTGGGTTAATTGTCTGGTACGTTGGGGGGCGGGACGTGATCGGCCAGTCGATGACACTTGGTTCACTGATCGCGTTCCTCGCCTATCTGGCGATGTTTTATGCCCCCTTGGCAACGCTTTCGAATTTCACGACGTGGCTGACGAGTTTCTTGACGGGTGCGAAACGCGTGTTGGAGTTGTTGGACACGCCGATTGCAGTAAATGAGCCTGCCGAGCCGGTCGCCCCGGGTCCGGCCCGCGGTGCGATTGAATTTGACAATGTCCATTTTGGCTACGACCCACATCAACCGGTCCTGAAGGGAATTTCCTTTACGGTGCGCCCAGGTGAAATGGTTGGCATTGTTGGGCGAAGCGGATCAGGCAAGACGACACTGGTGAATCTGTTGGGGCGGTTTTACGATGCGGATGACGGCCACGTGCGAGTCGACGGTCACGACGTGCGGGAATACGCCAGCAACGATTTGCGAAAGCGGATCGGCATTGTCTTTCAGGAGACATATCTGTTCCGCGGGACGATTTGGGACAATCTCTGTTATGGCCAACCTGCCGCGACGGTAGAACAGGGGTTGGCGGCGGCCAAAGCCGCAAGGGCCCACGATTTCGTATTGCGATCTCCTTTGGGATACGACACGCCGTTGGGTGAACGTGGTGCCGGGCTTTCCGGAGGCGAGAAACAGCGATTGTCGTTGGCTCGAGCGTTGTTATTCGATCCGCCGATCCTCGTGTTGGACGAAGCGACCTCGAATATTGATACCGAGGCCGAACGGATGATCCAAGAAGCGCTGGTGCAATTGACCGCTGGCCGCACCACGATTGCCATCGCCCACCGGCTTTCGACATTGCGCAACGCCGATCGCATCCTTGTATTTGACCGTGGACATTTGGCGGAAGAAGGCACTCACGAACAGCTGCTATCGCAAGACGGGATTTACGCCCGCATGGTTCGCATCCAAACCCAGCTGACGCGAGAACCGACAGTCGACCGGATCAGTGAAGAAGCGGATTTTGCCCGGCAAGTGGCGACGGCAGTCGAAAGCGTGTCGCACCAACGTAGCACGGCAAAGACCAGCGGTGGCTCTGGCAGCGACTCGGAGTCGTCCGAGCCCTGCACGAGTGTGGCAGTGGCGGAGGAGCCAACGCGTAAGGTGGTGGCGGATCATGACATTCGATGGCTCGATCCCGCAACCACCTCTATTGATCAAGGGCCGATGGGAACACTGCGAATAACGATCGATGGCGAAGAGAAGGAATTCGACGACGGCGCATTTGTCTTGTGCGCTTTTCCGACGACATCGCTCGAGACGTATCTCAGCGTGCGGGTCTGGCAGTCCGACGACGACGATCGTGAAATCGGTATGATCCGCGATCTCGCCGAGTGGCCCAAATCGGTGCGCACGATCGTTGCCGAACATGTCGGACGACGATATCTGTTTCGCAAGATCCTGGCATTTCATTCGCTGCAATTACAACATGGACACCTTTGGTTCCACGTCGAAACGGACGCCGGCCCCGAACGCTTCTGCATGCGTTGGAGCCAAAGTCAGGCCATCGAGTTCGGCGACAACGGAAAACTGATCTACGACGTCGAAGACAATCACTACATTATCCCCGATGTCGACGAATTGGCACCGAAGGATGCGGAACTGTTTAGACGATTTGTGTACTGGTAAACACCGGCAAATCGTGATTCAAAGATAGGTGGCGATCGTCGGTTCATTCACGGGGATTGTCCCGGTAGTTTCGGTGACAGTCCTTGCAGTTGGTTTGGACTCGTCCCCAGATCGTCATGACGTCGGAGTCGGAGGTCACGGCTGGCTGCCGATCGTCTTCGCGGGATAGAAGCGTCTGTTGCAGTTCGGCCACGGTAGCTTGGCCGTCACGAAGCAGTTGCTGGAACGGTGCGGGTTTGGCCTGCACGCTGGGATCTCGCAACAATTCGGTATAATGTTCAAACAACATCAGTGCTTCATGCCCTGCGGTCAGGTCGGGGTGCTTTGCAGGGGATTGCCAGCCGGCGTCGGCGATCAGCTGAAGATGGTCGGCGGTATGTTCCATAGCGACCATGGCTTCAGCGATGGGAGGCAGTGGTACGGTTTCGCGATACTCGACGTGCAGTTGTTCCAACAGCGCCTCGTCCAGCGGGTGACCTTGCTGGACCGCTTGGAATAGTCCGCGATAGTTTTCACTCGTACCGGCAATGTGCAGAGCTACCATCCCCTGCTGGGCGGGAATCATTCCTGCACCGATACATGCCACACTTGCTGCAGCCGGGCTGCGGTGGCGACCGTGATGGCAGTGGATGTAGATCGGCCCCTCCAGTTCGGTCACTGCCTTGGCCAGTTCTTGCATGCGCTCTAGCGTCATGCCGTCGTATCCGATCGGCAGGTGTACGTATCGCATGCCGTGCCGTTTGGCAATGTCGAGGTCGGGCTTGGCTCCGTCGACACTGATAATGGTCTTGATGCCCAATGATTTCAGTTCGTCAAACGCATCATCCCCGTCCGGAAGGCCACCAGAAACGACCTTCTCGTGGATCCGTACGGCGTTGGGGAGGA
>JAGQPD010001283.1 GCA_020426865.1 Planctomycetales bacterium | reverse complement strand
CCCATGCCCCCTCCACCCTCCAGCTCGCCGTCGAATTCCTCACCATCGGACCGTCCGATAAACGAGAATAGCCCGATAAACGAGAATAGCCCGACAAACAAGAATAGCCCGATCGACAAGAATAGCCCGCGAAACGACTACAGCCCTCTCCTGCGATTGCTCGATGCCAATTTCAATCGAGCTGCCGAAGGGCTTCGTGTCGCCGAGGATTACTGCCGTTTTGTGCTGGATGACCCTGTGCTTTCTGCCGCCGCCAAGCAGCTGCGGCACGACTTGCACGACGTCCGTCGACAATTGAACTTGTCGCAACAACTGGCGATGCGAGACACGCCAGCCGATGTCGGCACATCCATCGCAACCGACGCCGAATACCAACGCCGCGACGTTCACGACGTGCTAGCGGCCGCCTTTCAGCGAGTTCAACAGTCGTGCCGCAATATCGAAGAGTACGCGAAGCTGCTCCGGCCCGAACTGTCGCCTTTGGTCGAGGCGATTCGCTACCGAGCTTATGCACTTCATCCGGTGATCGTCCGGCGCGATACGATAGGAGCTCGGCTGGCGACGGCTCGGTTGTGCGTCCTGGTCGATGAGGCATCTTCGCTGGCCCAGTTTGAGCGGCGGGTGGCGGAGCTTGTGGCAGGTGGTGTCGACATGATCCAGCTACGTGCCAAGCGGTTGGCGGATCGAGAGTTATTGCAGCACGCTCGAAGTCTGCAGCGCATCGCCCGACAATCGCACGCACTATCGATCGTCAATGACCGGGCGGACATTGCCATGCTTGCCGGGTGCGACGGCGTCCACCTAGGCACTGAAGACATGTCGATTCATGATGCGCGACGAGTCGTCGGCCCGGATGTGCTCATTGGATTGTCGACGCACACGATCGAGCAGGCGCGGAGTGCCGTGTTGTTGGGTGCCGACTACATTGGCGTCGGCCCGATGTTTCCATCGTCCACCAAGACCTTCACGACCTATGCTGGTTTACCTTTGGCGATTGCCGTAGCACAGGAGATCCGGCTGCCGGCGTTTGCCATTGGGGGCATTGACGTGGAGCAGATTGCGGAGATCAAGCGCGCCGGCATGGAGCGGGTTGCGGTGGCGGGGGCGTTAGCTGTCGAGCGGGGTATGACGGCAAAAGTGCTGGCACTGCTGGCCGCGCTGCGCGGCTGATCGGCAATCGCATGAGCGATTTCGCACACGGCCCGGGCGACTGCGCGCGACAACGCACGTTCAGCGCGACGTCACGGATCTGAGGTAGATTGAGCCTTTCTTGGTGGCGATCGCAACAAAAACGCCCGCATGTGGGCGGATGCGAGAGGGTCAACCAAGCGGCATCGAGTAACAGCAGCAGCGCGCGATGCGCTTCGGGGCACAGCATCACGCTCACATTTGATACTGGCATGACGTTTGCTTTGAACAGGCCTGCCGTGGGCTGAAGCACGCGAATAACCCGCAAATGGTTTGCGGTCCGTTGGCTAGGACGCGTGCCGCGACGTATATATTGAGGTGGCTGGTTCCAGGCGGCCGCCGCAGCAGGTAGGTGGAGGGACGGATCAATGTCACGAGAAGTCGTGGTCCTTAGTGGTGTGCGAACGGCGATCGGCGGTTACTGTGGAACCCTGCAGGATATTCCTCCGACGGACCTGGCGGCACAGTGCGTGCGTGAATCGGTGGCCCGGGCGGGGATCCAGCCGGCGGATGTAGGGCATGCGGTCTTTGGCAACATCATCCACACGGATGTGAAGGACCATTATTTGGCCCGAGTAGCGGCGGTCAATGGCGGACTCCCACATGAGACCCCCGCGTTGACCTTGAATCGATTGTGCGGTAGCGGCCTGCAAGCGATTATAACGGCGGCGCAAGGGATCATGCTGGGCGACAACGACGCGGCAGTGGCTGGTGGGGCGGAGAACATGAGTCGCAGCCCCTATCTGGCACCGGCGATGCGTTGGGGGGCGCGCATGAACGATACGGTTCTGGTCGACGTCATGGTTGGCGCCTTGAGTGATCCGTTTCAGGGGTACCACATGGGGGTGACGGCCGAGAACGTGGCGAAGAAATACGGGATTTCGCGGCAGGCGCAGGACGAGCTGGCGGTGGCCAGTCACCAGCGTGCGGCTGCAGCAATCGAGAAGGGCTATTTCAAGGACCAAATCATACCGATTGAAGTGAAAGTGAAACGCGAAACCGTAGTGTTTGACAAGGACGAGACGGTGCGGCCCGATTCGACCGTGGAAAAACTTTCCAAGCTCAAACCGGTGTTCGACAAGGAAGGGACGGTCACCGCCGGAAACGCCTCCAGTATTAACGACGCTGCGGCGTCCGTCGTGTTGATGGAAGCGGCCCAGGCACGTGCCAAGGGGCTGAAGCCATTGGCAAAGTTAGTGGGTTATTCGTATGCGGGCGTCGATCCGGCGCTGATGGGGACGGGACCCATTCCGGCGATTCGCTCGTTGCTGAGAAAGACCGGTGTGTCGCTGGCAGACATTGATGTGCTGGAGGTCAACGAGGCCTTCGCGGCTCAGGCATTGGCCGTCTGTCGCGAATTGGAACTTCCCCCCGATCGTACGAATCCCAATGGCAGCGGGATTTCGCTTGGCCACCCCATCGGTGCGACGGGAGCGATCTTGGTCGTCAAGGCGCTGCACGAATTGAAGCGCATTGGTGGGCGGTTGGCGTTGGTCTCGATGTGCATAGGAGGGGGACAGGGGATTGCCGCTCTCTTTGAGCGCGAAATTTAGATCAG
>JAGQPD010001282.1 GCA_020426865.1 Planctomycetales bacterium | reverse complement strand
CAACAGCTGGTCAGGCGCCGGCGTAAGTGGCTTCGCGGCGGCAGGCTTGTTCGTCGGCAAGGCGGATGGCGTTCAGCATGGCGGTTTCGGTGGCTTGGTTTTTGCCCGCTATGTCGAAAGCCGTCCCGTGATCAGGTGACGTCCGCACGATCGGCAACCCGAGCGTGACATTCACCGCCTGATGCATGTCCAACAATTTCAATGCGATGTGACCTTGGTCGTGATACATCGCCACAACCGCGTCGAACTCGCCATGAGCCGCGCGGGCCATGAGCGTATCGGAGGGGAGGGGGCCTTCAGCCGAGATTCCCATCCGCTTCGCTTGCTCAACCGCCGGCCGAATAATCGTGCGTTCCTCGCAGCCAAAGATCCCATCTTCTCCTGCATGGGGATTCAACGCACATACGCCGATCCGCGGCGCCTGGTCGATCCCCAAGCTCTTCAACAAAGCTCGTACCACCACATCAGCCAATCGAGTCTTCGCGATGATCTGCTCGGTCGTTATGTTCTCGATCGCATCCCGTAACGACATGTGCAGTGTCACATGCACGACACTCAGTCCCGCCGGACCTTCCGCCCGATTGCCGGGCGGCAAGTGCAACATCATCGCGAAGTTGCGTACGCCACACGCCTCGGCCAACAGTTCCGTATGGCCCGGATACTTGTGCCCGGCCGCGTGCAACGCGCTTTTGCTGAGCGGCGCCGTCGTGATCCCGTCCACCTGCCCGGCCAGCGCCAATCGAGCCGCTGCGATCACCGCCTCGTACGCCGCCTGCCCGCCCGCTTGCGAGACCTTACCAGGCACAACGTCCAACGCCTGGTCGCCCCCCGTATGGTAGCAAGGAATCCGCACCAGCGACGGTTCCGCTTCCGCTGGATCCGTGATCGGTACGACCTCAGCGTCAATGTTCCAAAGCTTCAGCGCCCGACGAAATATCGCCGGATGACCCACGACAAACGGCCGGCAAATATCGTGTACCGCCGAGTAACCCCAGGCCGCGACAATGGTCTCCGGTCCGATCCCAGCTGGATCGCCCATCGTGACCGCAATCGTAGGTAATGGTTGGTTCATGATTTCCAGGGCAGGGGGGCTTAATCTGCTGTTGGTCCTCGCACTGTTCGCTGCGGAAAATTCCGTCTAGACTGTGAACGCGCCAGCATTATTTTAACGTTACAAATCTGTTATTGGTACGCCGATGTCACGAATCTTTGCCACGCTTGCCCTGTTTGCCGT
Organism: Planctomycetales bacterium; assembly: GCA_020426865.1. GTDB lineage: Bacteria > Planctomycetota > Planctomycetia > Pirellulales > Pirellulaceae > JAGQPD01. The sequence goes on along the minus strand of JAGQPD010001282.1, from coordinate 674 downwards.
CGGTCTGCTGATCACCAATTTCTGCATTGGCCTATTTGGCGGCGATTACAACGGCCAGTACATGCAACTGCTGAAAATGCAGCAACAGCTCAATCAGCTGCGGACCGACGGGGACCACGAAGCTGCTACGAAGATGGAGCAAGGACTTGCCACGGGCCTGACCGATATTGAGCCGTTACAGCGTCATACACGTATGCACATGCTAACGGGCGTCCTGGCGGCACTCATGACGGTGCTGGTCAACAGCATCGCCGTGACCTATTTTGTGGGGACGTCCCGCTGGTGCAAGGAAGTCGTCCAGACGTACGACTTGGCGCCCGATTTCATCGTTCGCGCCAATCGATTGAAACGGGGGACCTTTCCCTGGTCGCTGGCCGGGATGCTGATCGTCGTCGGGATCATCGCCCTGGGAGCCGCATCGGACCCGGGAACTCGGCGAATCGACACGGCACAATGGGTAACGTACCACTTCATGGGTGCTATTGTTGGTAGCTCGCTGATCGCCTGGGCGCTCTGGGTCCAGTTTCGCAATATCCGCGCCAACCACGGCATCATTGAAGAAGTGCTGGCCGAGGTCTATCGGGTAAGGTCGGAACGAGGGTTGGAGGTGTAACTGCGCACGGGACATTTCAGGCCGGAAGGGCCGCCGTTTGCATAGCCCAGCCCGCAGGGCT
>JAGQPD010001281.1 GCA_020426865.1 Planctomycetales bacterium | reverse complement strand
AACGACAGGCGGCATCTCCCAGGCGAATCCCCTGTTGCAATAGATCCACCAGGGCCTCCGTCGCATCGCCCGGCGCGCTTCCATTGTGCTGCCGTTCATTCCACATGCCAGCAAGCCGGACGACTTCGGCCACGTTCTGAGACGTCAACGAGCTCTTCACGGCATCACGCACAAAATGGTCTCCCGCATGCGCGCCCGCCAGCTCGGCCAAGACCTGTGCGGCTTTCTTGTCGTTCCAGTAGCCCAAGGAACAGGCCAACTGCAAGTCCACTGACGGGGACAATCCTTGTCGTTGGATCATCGCATTGCCCAATCGTTGCGCTGCCTCCCCCCCCTGCTCCAACCACGACTCGGACAACCGCATGGCGTTAACGACCAGATGTTCGTCACCATGGGCGAGGATGGGTATCAGATCTTCAACCTCAAGCGCACCCCAACCGTGCAGCAGAAACATCGCATGAACGGTCATCGTGGTTGTCGGTCGATCACGAACAACCTGACGCAACAAAGTGACGGCCTTGGGGTCGTGTTGCCACAACAACAACGCATGCGCCATATCGCGCACGGTTCCGTTGGGAGAACGTAGCAGTTCCACTAGTTCTTCCGTATTGGCTTTGTCGAAATCCGGGATCGGCCGCTTCCCCCCCTCTTCCACGGCGTTGCCAGGGGGACACACTCGATAAATACGTCCCATCCCTTCCCCGGCCCGCAAATCCAAACGCTGTTGCCAAGACATGGGAATCCATTCTGGATGCTCGATCACCAACCGATACATATCTGCGATCCACACGGCACCGTCCGGGCCGGTTCGCACCATCGACGGCCGGCACCAATTGTCATCGGACGCAAAAAACTCGGCACGGTCCTCCGCCGGGACTCGATGGCCTACATAGCTGACGCCATCCGGCGTCATGGTGGCTCGATGCACGAGATTGTGCACCGGTTCACAGACGAAGTAGTAGGTCGCGTGGGGATCCTCCAGCATTCGGTCGCGATAGATCATGGGACTGCAGGCGGACGTAAAGCGATTGGCACGATCGAAGTCGTTAAATCGTTCGACGGTGGCACTGGCGGGATAGACGGGCGACGCCCCCGGTTCGGCGGGTACGATCTTGTTTCGCGCAGTGATGCGTGCCTCCTTGTTGCGCCGCAGGTAGCGATCTTCCAGGACGAACTGCCAGAGTGGTTCGCTGTTGTTATTGCCGAACCAATTGCCCCAGTCGTCGCGCGATCGCAGGCACTGTGCGGATCCTGTTAACACATCAATGTCACCGCTGTCCGGTTCGATCTTTACGTCCATGTTGCGAACAAAGACAGATTTGCCTGTTTTTTCCGAGACAATCTCGGCATTACTTTCGCCGTTTGCCAGGTACAACCAGCCATCCAATCCCAACCGCAGGCCATTGACTCGGTGCTGCGGATTCGATTTACTGAATCCGCGATAGAGCGTTTCGCGACGGTCGGCCACTTGGTCGCCATCGGTATCCTCGGCATACAAGATCTCAGGAGCGCCACTGACGATGACTCCCTTGCGCCAGACTTTGATTCCGGTCGGAAAAGGAAGATCGTCCAAAAACGTCGTCGCGCGGTCGTAGCGTCCGTCGCCATTGACATCCTCCAAGACCTTGACGCGGCCACCGGGTTTGCCCTGGCCATCGATTCCCAGCGGATAGTCGCGCATTTCGACAACCCACAGCCGATTATCGGGCCCCCAATCAAACGCCACTGGATCGTCGACTAGCGGTTCACTCGCCACCAGCTCGACGCGATACCCTGCCGGCACATGCATCGTGGCCCGCGCGGATTCGGGCGAGCGTGGCCGGCCCCAGCCGCCCCACTTCGGATTGGGTTCCTCATACATCGGCCCCAACAGTTCTCGGAACGACACGCGTGCGACACCGTCGTCCAATCGGTTCGTGGATTCGTTTTGTAGCCAGAAATGCCCGGAATGCGCCCACACGCCATGGTTACTTCCGTCGGGAAGCACGAACGGCGGAATCGTCACCGCCCCGTTATTATTCGTGTCCGCTCGTAGCACGTCCAGTGATTTGCGTGACCATCCCGTTGCCATCGACTCAAACAGGTGCACCGAGTATCTGCGGATATCGGAGAAGACGCAGTCATCGAAGCCGTCCTCGTCGACATCCACGAACCTGAGTCCCGCATCGGCGCCGTTCCGCCGCGACAGTGCCACGTCACTCGGTAACGCCCACGGTAAAGCTCGTAATTCGGAGCCGTCGGCCGACATCGTGAGCACTAATGACATACCGTCCTTGCACAACAGTACTTCCGCGCGACCGTCGCGATCGATGTCTCGCACCTGGAAATCGTCGAGCCCACCGGGCTGCTTCAGTATCGCTCGCCATTTGTCTGGTACCTGTTCATCTTTCCAAAGCAGCATCAGTTCATTCCAGCCCCGGTTGCTCCACTGCAACCGGTGGAAGCCCGAGGCGGGTGACAACGCCAGACAACTTGCCACGTAATCCGACAAATGAAGCGTGAACCGTTCCAGCGTGTAGGGCCATGCTTGTCGCGTCTCGCGCCATTGCTGCTGTTTGGCATCCCAATGCCGCGTTATCGCGATGTCCTTTTCAACGATGACAACGTCCTGCAAGGCGTCGTTGTCGACGTCTAACAAGAACACGTCGGTTTCCGGGTTCTCCCGCAAGGATCTCCCACCCAAAACATTCGCGTTGAGCCGATCGAGCGCTTCGCGAAAATTCAAAAACAGTACCTGTTCGCCGTATTTTTCCTGAGAATATTCGATGAATTCAACCATCTGCTCGGCACGAATCCAGCCCCACGGATGGAAAACGATGTTCATGACTCCTTGCTTGAGGACCACGGCGTCGAGAGCCGCTTTCATGTCAGCAACCGTTTCGGGATTAAACGGCTGGTGCAGGTTTTGTGCTTCCCAATCGCTGGGCACCGTGCAGGGGAACTCCCAACATTTCTTCCCGATCATATACGGGTAAGGATAGTTCTCGATCGTGTTCACAAACGATGGGAATGGCAGGTACTTGCGAAACCGCGGCCGGCCCGCATCGTCGGTCACAAGATCGTTGGGCAACGTGCGATCGGCCGACGTGAAGACGGTAAAAACGGAACTGTCGAGCTCCAAGTAGTTCCCCTTGGCGGTCTGTTGATTGAAAATCTCCGTCCAAAACCGCGGCGATGGGGTGTTGCGGGAATCACAACATGGCATCCGGAATGCACCGGGACGGTTGCCCGGAACACTGGCCAGCAAATCGACACAATCCTCATACGTCCGGCGCGCCTTCGCCAGATCGTTGTCTGCAAGCAGCGGACACGGATGGCCAGTCGTGTGCGTCTCGAGACTCAACCCTTCCGCCAACCAACTTGCGAGCTGCGGATCGTGCGGATCGACTTGGTTGGTCATGATACTGACCGGCGCCCGACCGTCGATTTGTTTCAAGCGATCGAGAATTGGCCGAAGAAACTGCTCGTACTTCGCCGATTCGCGCATGTCATCAATGGCCAGGACAACCACCGCGCGCACCCCCTCCTTGCCGCACCATTGCGGCGTCGTCAGTCGCGGCAGATCGACGTGAGGATAATAAGGATTCAGTGGCTCCTGCAGGTATGTCAGCCGGTTGCCGTCAGCGGCGCGCACGCGCGAATCCGAAATAGCCCCAATCGATAGTACCAATAGTAGCCACGCGAAACGCCGGAACATGGATTAACTCCCAAACGGAAAACAACGGCCAGCACCAAAGCTACCATCATAGCCCGATCGCAATCGGGAAAAAAAGTACCGCGACTTCGTTGAATGTTCCACGGCTGTCCCAGCCGTATCAAAAACTCTCAATCAGACCCGTATTGGTGCGCGGTCCATGTTACGCAAGCGACGCCGGTTCCGCTTCCGTCCCCTCACCCCAACCTCTCCCCCATCAGGAGTTGCGGC
>JAGQPD010001280.1 GCA_020426865.1 Planctomycetales bacterium | reverse complement strand
CAGGCTCTCCGGTTGGCCTGGCTGATCGTGGTCGCATTGTGGCCGGTGGCGCTGTTGAACTATCTGGATCGTCAGATGATGGCCGCGATGAAGACATCCATGGTCGCGGATATCGGAATTGTCAGCGACGCGCAATGGGGTCTGGCGTTGGGGGTTTTCAAGTGGGTTTATGGCGTGCTCAGCCCATTCGCTGGTTTCGTGGGAGATCGATTCAGCCGACGCTACGTGATTGGATTGAGTTTACTGGTATGGTCGGCTGCCACGTGGGCGACTGGGCATGTGGTGACCTACGAACAATTGATTTGGTCGCGAGCGTTGATGGGCATTAGTGAAGCGTTCTACATTCCGACGGCCTTAGCGCTGATCACTGACTATCACCGTGGACCGACCCGTTCGTTTGCGGTGGGCATTCATCAAATTGCGATCTACGTTGGAACGATCCTTGGCGGTTTCGCCGGGTATGCCGCGGACTACGGCTCGTGGCGAACGGTATTCACCTGGTGTGGTATCGTTGGGGTGCTGTATGCGGTCCCACTGCTGATTATGTTGCGTGATCGAAAGAACACCGAAACTGCGTCCGAGGGCACAGTGGATCAGGGTGTACAGCGCGCATCACTATCGACGCTATTCGCGAATCGCTCGTATTATTTGCTCGTACTCTACTTCACCTTGCCGGCATTGGCCGGTTGGGTGATTCGCGACTGGGGACCCGATATACTGAAACAGAAGTATGATCTGGGCCAAGGCCTCGCAGGAATTTCAGCGGTAGGGTATGTCCAAATCGCGTCATTCATTGGCGCCTTCTGCGGAGGTTGGCTGGCCGACCGGGCGATGGAAAGGACGATCCGCGGTCGCATCCTCGTGAGTGCCGTAGGAATGACGCTGTTCTTGCCGGCGTTAGTCGGTATCGGGTGGGCCCCCACGCTGACCATCGCCGTCGCGTTCCTGTTCATCTTCGGCATCGGGTGGGGGTTCTTTGACTGCAACAACATGCCCATCCTTTGCCAAATCGTTCGCCCGGAATTGCGTGCCACCGGGTATGGCATCATGAATTTGGTCAGTATCAGCTGTGGTGGCGTGGCCGACTGGATTTTTGGCGAGCTGCGCGATCGCGATGTCTCGCTGACCATCATTTTCGGCGTTTTCGCTGGCGTAGCGCTCCTTTCTGTCCTAATTGTGCTGCTGATCCGCCCCAATCCACAGCTTTGCCAGGCCGAGGAAACGGCAGCTACTTCCTAGGCAGTCCGCACACTTTCATTGACTCGCCCTCCCAATCCGCTTATTTTGAGAAACAGTACTGGTACTGGGCGAAGGTGCACCTGTCTAGTTAATTAACGAAATAATGGGCAGGAATTGGGAACGAGGCAGGAGTGGAACGACGAAACAAACAGCGGCCGACGCGGCAGCGTCGAGCCGTCAGATCCCGTTTGCGAAACTCGGCTGGCTACGGCGCCGGGTACCGCATCTCGCGTGGCATCGAAATTCTTGAGCCCCGGGTGGTCCTCACCGGACATCCGTTGATTACCGAGTTCATGGCGAGCAACAGCGCGACGCTGCTTGACGGTGATGGCCGTTCCTCGGACTGGATTGAAATCTACAATCCCACGAGCAACACGATCGACTTGGCCGATTGGCATTTGACCGACAACCCTGACAATCTCGACAAGTGGACATTCCCGACCAAGGAACAGTCAATTCTATTGCCGGGCGAGTATTTGATCGTCTTCGCATCGGGAGAATCGGTCGAGGACTACATCGATCGAGATGGCTACTTGCACACGGACTTCAATCTCAACGCGGCTGGCGAATACCTGGCACTCACCGATCCAGACAACAATATCATCCACGAGTATGCTCCAAGTTATCCGCAACAGATTGGAGACGTCTCGTTTGGGTTGGCGACCAATGCCCAGCAGTTGGTTTTAATCGACAACACGCATGCGGCGTCGGCGATAGTCCCAACGGACGGTTCGCTTGACGCCGCTGTTGGCACCGAGACACCTTTGTGGACTTTGCCGAGCTTCAATGACGACACTTGGTTGAACAGCGGGAGTGGCGTAGGTGTCGGATTCGATTTTGGTGATGACGGTGTGCCAGACATTCCCAACGGAACGTTGTTACCTGGCGGGCTTGTCGGGTTTGACTTGACGGATCCCGAAGAGGACGGGACGGTCAACGGCACGATCACGGCGGGCGGCTTTCCGGGGTCACCGGCGAACGAAGAACCGCCACGGGCGTTGGACAATACGGTTGGCTCCAAATGGCTGGCATTTGAACCGACGGGAACCTACTACCAGTTTCGATTTGCGGGCGGAGATCGTTGGGCGGTGAATGCCTATACGATCACTTCCGCCAACGATGTTCCCAG
>JAGQPD010001279.1 GCA_020426865.1 Planctomycetales bacterium | reverse complement strand
CTGTATCACGGTCGCCTCTCACGTTGTACGTTTCTTAGTCCCGCATCCATCCCCAGCGCTTGCTTAGCGGCACCCATCGCTCAGTAACGCCGTTGCCGCCGGCAAGCCTAGAGTAACCTATCGCCCGCGGCAATCTGCCGTGATAGGAATTCACAAACTCTTCATCATAATCCGAAGGGGCAAGCCGGTTAAGAGCTCGGTTATGGTAAATGGGGCGAATCCAACCGGTCCGCCTGGAACTGGTGGTGGGTATTGAAGACCCGAAGAAACCCGAGCAATATCACTGAAACTGTCCCGAGCGCCACAGCGGACGCGATGAGAAAGATGATGACAATCTGGTACCGTACGGCGTTCATCGGCGATGATCCGGAGAGCAGCTGCCCCGTCATCATTCCCGGTAAACTGACGATTCCCACCACGGTCATCATGTTGATGATAGGAATCATCCCGGTTCTCACGGCCAGTTGCACATAGGGCAAGGCCGCCTCCCACCGCGTGGCTCCCATGGCGAGCAAGGCTTCGATTTCATCACGACGCGTGACCAACGATTCGGAGAAGCTATTCATCCCCAGCGAGATCCCGTTCATGGCGTTTCCCAGGATCATGCCGGTCAGCGGTATGACATACTGCGGTTGGTGCCATGCCCCGTGACCTCTCAACACGACCAAAATCCCGACCGCGGCAACCAACCATGCACTGGCCCATACCGAAACCATCGTATCCCAGATCATGCCACGATACCGTCGTTGATTACGTTGCGTCGCGCTGTACCCCGCAACAATGGTCATGATACTCAACAGCGCCAATACAACGTACCATCGATCGACGGCAAAGACCCATTCCAATACTGCCCCGATCAGCATCAATTGGACGATGGTCCGCAGTGCGGAGATCAGCAGCGTTTTTTCCAGACGCAAACCGAGGGCAAGAGACACAGCCGCATTGATCAAGACCATGGCCGCCGCCGCCGCAACCTGCCAGTTGCTCAATTCAATTTCGTTCATGCGTCTGCCTGTACCGCTAATCTGCCATCAGAGACGTAGAATCGCTGCCGGCCAATGCGGCGGGTTTGCGAATCGTCGTGACTTACCCAGACCATCGTTCGGGTGGCCACTTCGTCCAACCATTGCTCAACCAAACGTTCGCACTGTTGTTGAGTCAGTGCATCGAGCGCGGCTGTCGGCTCGTCGAGTAGCAAGACCATCGGGGACAGTTGCAGTGCGCGGGTAATTGTAACCAGCAACGCCTCGCCCCCCGATAGATCGCGGCGCCGCTTCTGCAGGAAATCTTGACTGCGCCCCAAGGCGTGCAGCATTCGATCGACCGTCGCGTCGTCGTATCGCTTAGCACGATGCGCTGCCAGCCGAAAAGGTAGTTGCAAGTTATCCAACACCGTTCCGTCGACCAATGCTGGACGCTGTGACACGTACATTACCGTGCTACGATAGACCGGGATATCCACCGCGGCGACGGGGCCTCCGAGCCAATGGATTTCGCCTTCGTCGACCGGATCCAATAATGCCATCGCACGCAATAGAATCGTCTTTCCCGCACCCGAAGGTCCCGCCATGACCCAACGTTGCCCGGCCCGAATCTCGAATGTCACGTCGCGGAATAGCCATCGTGGGGATTCGGGCGCTTGACGCCCCAGCTGGCAGGCAGAAATTACCACCTGATCCCGACCGACTTGAAGATTCAAGTGCACGCTCCCTACGTTGTCATGCCGGCACTAATTCGTTAGAATTCGCGACGCGTCGGTCAGTTGCCTCACGACTTCGACCGATGAACCGGTCGCTTGCAATACTTCGCGCTGTCGCTGCGACCAACTCGTTCGCCCAGCCAGATCGTTGGCCCCTTCCAAGTAATCCAGGCAGTTGAGATCGCGGGCCGTATCCCGCAACCGATCGACCAGGCTTGCCACAATCGTTCGCAACGATTGCACCTTGTACGTGTAGGAATCGACCAATTCGGCTTCGTTGCCAAAACGCGCCGCTCGCCACTTGTTCTGCCGCACCATCACTGGATGA
>JAGQPD010001278.1 GCA_020426865.1 Planctomycetales bacterium | reverse complement strand
GATCGCTCCGCCGTGTCCAACCGGTGTGGCGTGCGTACCTTGACTGGCTATCGCTGGGACGAGCGATTGCGCTTGGGACACGGCCGGAGCTATGTAACTATGATATCTTTGCGCAGGACAATGCCCTGATCAACTTCGTTGAAGCCGAGTTTGCGGTACAATGCAAGTGCCGCAGTGTTGTTGATCATGGTTTGGACTTCGACATGCGTCGCGCCGCGGTCGCGCAAGTGTCGCATGGCGTACGCGTTGATGAATGTACCGAGCCCGGTGCGTCGGTGGGGTGGTGGTACGAACATATCGATTAAGCCAACCGCCTGCATCCCCCAGCTACTGGCTAACGGCTCAATTTCCCAGAACGTGACTTGGGCCACCGGCCCGCCGCCACGTTTGGGATACAACACATACATTGTGCGATCGGTCCCGGGACGCGTGCAGGCATCCCACCAATTGCCCGGATCCGGTTCTTGAATAATACGCACATCGTGCTCGCGACCGATCTGCAGTTGGCGGCGATCGACCGGATTGCGAAACCCGGCGAGATTCCTCTGCATGACAACGCAGCGATCGATTTCACGGTATTGACTCGCTTGAAAAAAACGCAACGTGTCGACGTCGGACAAGAGAATGCCCGGAAGTTCGCTTCCTCCGTAGATCCCCAAGTAGAATGGATTGAGTGGCCGCACGCACCCGGCATAGAAGACCTTGGTGCCACGTTGAAGGAGATACTGCTCGCTATGACAAATTAACTCGCTGGCAATTTGATCTCGGTCGCGGTGCGGTGGCACTAGCAGCAAGCAGGTCGTACCGAGCTCCGTCGCGACGTCATAAAGTGCGTCATCGGGACCGAAGCCCGCGTGTGCGAATCCAACCAATGTCCCATCTTCGTCGGCGACCGTAATGCCGTGACGCTCGAAGTATGGTTTTGACAGTACAAAATGATCGAACAACGGCACGGTCATGGCCCGGGATAATCCGCGAGTTGGCGGGTTGCGTCGCCATAGTTCGATGATCTTTGGCGGGTCCGTGTTCAGAAATGGACGATAAGTAATCACAATCGACAGAGACCTGCAGTTCTACATAGTTGAGCGATAACCAAGGCAATGTATGCCTAATTCGGCATTGGGCCATTGGGCCAAACAAGAGTTTTTCAATTTCGTATTGTCAATCGAGTCGGACGAAGATTCTTCCTTCGCTGACACGAACAGGAAAAGTCGGTTGTTTCAGATGAGCCGAAATCTGATTCGTGCCATCACTTACGTCGAATTGCCAGCCATGCCACGGGCACGTGACGATACAGCCCGAAAGAGCTCCATTGCCCAGCGGCCCCCCTTGATGTGGGCAGACACCGTCGAGTGCATAGAAGCTGCCATCGACGTTATAAAGGGCGACGATCCGACCAGAAATCGCAAATTCCCGAGCTTCCCCCATCGGGCAAGCATCGACTTCACACACCAACGTCCACTTGTCCACCGCTTCGCCCCAAGAAGATTGGAAATAATGCATCAAAGAAAGCTACGTTCACCAGGCAGCGAACATTGTATCGTTTCTCGTCGATTGTGGCAGCAGCGGCGCGCGGTCAGGCGGCAAGTTGCTTTTTTTTTCGCGTGTCTTTCCAGCGGCGATGGAGCCACCAGTATTGTTGCGGCCAGTGGCGAATCATCGTTTCCATTAGCCGGTTGTACCACTGCGTTAATTCAGGGACGGTGTCCAGTGGCAATTGCGGCTCCTGTGGGTCGTGCATGCCGACGAGCCGAATCTCAAAATGCAGCGGACGCCGATCACGTCGGGCGTAAATCACCATCAGTGGGGCCTGATTCGCCAGGGCAAATAACGCCACTGCCTTGTGGCAAGATGCCGGGCGGTCGAAAAAATCGA
>JAGQPD010001277.1 GCA_020426865.1 Planctomycetales bacterium | reverse complement strand
ACAACCGGTGGCTGCGCCACCGGCAAGGGCTATGACGGGGCTTCGCCCCTGCAGGACGTGGAGGCAAGCTACGAGGGACTGGTTCTTGCGGCTTTGGTGATGTTGCACTTGATTGTGCCGTCGCTGCCCGCCAAATCAATGACGACGTTCCATTCTCCGGCACTTGGGGGGAATAGCGGCGTGGGAAAGTCACGAACGAAACCGCCTACGTACTCGCAATCTTCCCCCTTGCGATACGACGCATAATTATCATCGTCCAGCAACAATGCATTGCAAGGCGTGTCACTGTCAATGCGAACGAACTCATCTTCTCCCAGTGCCAATCGCTTGTGAAGATGCTCTTGCATAATGCTACCCTCCCCGGCGGACAATAACGCCGCCTAAAATATACTGACAATGCGAACACCACACTTGTCCCGCCCTCATCCCGCAGTTCATATTGTCGTAGCGGTCATTGGCGTGACGATTTTGAATCAACTCTTTCGCATGTTGCAGAATTATACGACAGTGGTCAAGGACGGGACGCCGATCGACGACGGACAGCGGCGGATTGAATCGCGGCACGCCGGCATCTATGCTATCGGACCCGGCAGGTGACCCGTGATATATTTGGCTGCTAGGCAGCGTCAGGACGCACGATTACGACTGAACTGGAAATCGCGTCGTTTGATGTTGGCGTAATTTTATCCAAGTTTCGTTCGACACTTGGCATAACGCAGAGGACAGTAAAGATGTCGCAAGAAGCTTTCCGAATTATCGTGTTCCTCTGTGCTTTCGCGAGCGGATCACACATCGCCAATCCGTTATGTGCGAACGGGGAGGCGCCGAATGTGCTGTTGATTCTGGTCGACGATCTTGGCTACGGCGATCTTAGCAGCTACGGCGCTACGGACCTTCACACCCCCCATATCGATTCGCTCGTCACGGGCGGGATGAAATGGACCAACTTTTATGCAAATTGTCCGGTTTGCTCGCCCACTCGAGCCGCACTGTTGACAGGCCGTTATCCGGACCTCGTCGGCGTGCCTGGCGTGATCCGTACATTCTCGAACGATTCATGGGGCTTGCTCGATCCAAACGTCGAGCTGTTGCCGGCGGCGCTGAAGCGAGCTGGCTATCAAACGGCGATCGTTGGCAAATGGCATTTGGGATTGGCCGAACCCAATACGCCCACGCTGCGAGGCTTCGACCATTTTCATGGATTCCTCGGTGATATGATGGATGATTACTATTCCCATTTACGCAACAATCGCAACTACATGCGCCTTGATCGTCAAGAGATCACTCCGCCCGCGACGCATGCCACCGACCTGTTCGCCGACTGGGCGTGTCAATGGCTGCAGTCCGTGCGAGAAGACTCACCGTTTTTCCTTTATCTGGCGTTCAACGCTCCCCACGATCCGGTCCAGCCACCAGCGTCGGCATTGGCTCGTTATCGCAATCGCTATCCGGCCACCGATCTGATAAGAGCGCGTTACGCCGCCTTTGTGGAACATTTGGATCTGGCGATTGGAAAGGTCACCGATACGTTGCATTCCACGGGACGCGACGAGAATACATTGATCATCTTCACTAGCGACAACGGCGGGCGAACGCAAAGCGGTGCCAGCAACGGGTCGTTGACCGGCGCGAAACAAGAAATGCTC
>JAGQPD010001276.1 GCA_020426865.1 Planctomycetales bacterium | reverse complement strand
CAATCGATCTACGGCTGGCGCGGTGCCGAAGTCCAGCACATTCTCAATTTCCGTAAGGACTGGCCGGATGCCAAGGTCGTTCGCCTGGAAGAAAACTATCGATCCTCCGGCGAAATCATCACGCTCGCCAACCGCTTGATCCAACACAATCGTTTGCGTCACGACAAAAAGCTCATCCCCGTGCGCGGCCAAGGAGAAAAACCGACGATCCAACAATTCGCCAGTGAAGATGAAGAGGCCGAACAGATTATTGCCAATATCGCTCGACGCATCGAAAAAGGCGAGGTGGAACCACGCGATATTGCAATTCTGTTCCGGACGAACGAACAACCGCGTCTGTTCGAAACCGAACTCCGCAAACGCAAGTTGCCGTACGTGCTGATTGGTGGCATGTCGTTTTTTGACCGCAAGGAGATCCGCGACTGCCTGGCGTACATGCAACTGATCGCCGACCCCAACGATGACGTGTCGCTGATGCGCGTCATCAACACGCCGCCACGGGGGATTGGTCCCAAGACGGTCGAGTCGCTAATGGCCGAATCCTTGCAGCAACAACATTCGCTGTGGGATCATATCTCTACCGAGTCGACAACGGCGCGGTTGACGATGGGCACACGCCAGTCCTTGCGAAGTTTTGTCGCCAAGATTGACGAGTATCGAACAAGAGCTCAAGCGGAACCGCTGACATCGTTGACTCGCCAGATGATCCACGATGTCGGCTATCGGGACGAGATCAACCAACACTATCCGGAGGAGGCGGATCGCGAAAGCCGGTGGAATTCGGTCGAGGAATTGGTCAATGCGCTCGGTGAATTCGAAGACAAGAAATCACGGCGAAAAAAGAAAGTGGAAATGTCGGAGTTCCTTGACGACATTTTGCTGTCTCAGTTCGATTCGACCGATGACAAAGAAAAACAATTGCGACGCAACGCCATTGTCTTGATGACGCTGCACGCCGCGAAAGGACTCGAATTCCCGCAGGTATACCTCGTGGGACTGGAGGAAGGGATCCTCCCGCATCAGCGAAGTGTACTGGCAATGGATGATTCGATCGACGAAGAACGTCGGCTCTGTTACGTCGGCGTCACGCGAGCTCAAGAGCGACTAACGTTGTCACGCTGTGAATCACGCCGGAAATGGGGAAAACAACGACAAGCGTACGCCAGCCGCTTCCTCTACGAATTGGCCGACATGGCGGACCGCGCGCGAGATGCCATCGAAGGCTATCTCAAGAGCATGCATATCGCCAGCGATGCCGCTCAACAGCCATCTCGCAAGAGGAAAAAGAAAGCCTGATCCCAGTTGCTCACGTTGACACTCTGGCATTCCCCTGGCCGGCAAATTCTCGTTGAATGACGTCCTGCCGGTACTGAAAGACTCGCTCCAAATCGGGGCGGACCAGCCAACGATGCGTTAGGAAAGAGAGTGGTACCTGATAACGAACTGTATCACGCATGCGTGTTCGCTCATCGTCGATCGCCTCAAATTCGTGCGTGTGGCTCCATTTGCGGTACGGTCCCCGCAATTGCTCGTCGACGAATCGAAACGGCGGCTCCCAACTACGGATAATCGTCCGCCACCGGATGGGTACGCCATGCAGTCGCAAACGATAGTCGATCAATGTACCCACCCGCATCTCGATAGGCTCCGGCGTAAGAATGCGGAAATGCAGGAAGGGTGGCGTGAGTCGCCCCAGGTTGGTCGCGTCCCCAAAGTACGAAAACACCACTTCCAATTGTTCCGGGATGACCGTTTCGGTCTTCAAGACAAACGAGCCACCATCGCGATCAATTTGAACTGTCATTGCAACACTCCCCACTCTAGCGTGTCCCGGCTAACAGACTGGCCAGCGATTCGTCCAATTTGGGAAACTCGAACTGGTATCCGGTCTCCTGCAGTCGCTGCGGGACCACTCGCAGACTGGCCAACAACAGGTCATTGGCCATTTCCCCCAAAGCCAATCTCGCGGCAAAGGCAGGCATCGGTAAAAAGGCCGGACGATGTACCGCCTTGGCCAAACTCCGCGTGAACTCGGCATTCGTCACCACCTCTGGTGCCACCGCATTGACGGGTCCATGCAGACTGTCTGTCCGCGCAGCGTGCAGGATCACACCTACGGCATCGGCAATGTCGAGCCAGCTCCACCACTGTCGACCACTACCGATCGGGCCTCCCAAGCCCAAGCGGAACGGTAGCAACATTTTCGCCAATGCCCCGTCGCGTTTGCTCAACAACATGCCATAACGCAGATTGACAACGCGAATCCCCGCGTCGATGGCAGGCTGGCAGGCTCCCTCCCATCGATGACACACCTCTGGCAAGAAGCCAGATCCCCTTGGCTTGTCTTCGGTCAAGATCTCGTCGCCACGATCGCCGTAGAAACCAACGGCCGACGCACACACCAGCACCGCCGGCTTGTGGGATAATCCTGCCACCGTGCGACTGATCAACTCCGTACCCTGCTGACGACTGTCGCGAATTCGAGCCTTCTTGGCTTCGCTCCAACGACCTTGAGCAATGTTCTCGCCAGCCAGATGCACAACAATGTCGACCCCTTCCAGTGGGGCCGCATCGATTCGCCCGTCCTGCACCGACCAATGGACCACCCCCGTCCCCGCACGTCTGCGAGTGATCTGGACGACTTCGTCCCCCTCCCTCTTCAGACGCCCGAGCAACGCTTGCCCCACCAACCCCGTAGCGCCCGTTACCGCAATTCGCATGGTGCAACTCCTGCGTGTCAATTGGTTTCCCCAAAGAGGGAAACCGTAGACTCACCGCGGGCGCAACTGAAATTTTGCGCAAATCGGCCAGGTAGATTCTGCGAGATCAGTAAGAGTCCGAAAGAATTGCTTCGCGGCGGCGAGACCGGTCGCGTTGCTTTTCGCGACGTTTGGTCGACTCGCGAAGGTCGCTGATCAAATCCTGGTAACGGTCGTAAGTATCCCAGGTGATCCAACCCAAATAGAAATTCAGAGCGACCGAAGCAAACAGTGCCAGGAGAGCGGCAAACAGCGGCCCCCACATCTTCTTGGTCGGCACGTCATAGGGGTAAGTAGCCGCGGGGTACGGCGTAGGTGATGCGTTGGGTGATTGGTACGACTGTTGGTTGCCTGGGTTGACATCGACCGCCGCACCTTCAACGGTGGATGCACCGGACAGCAGACCATTGTCGCTATTGCTGGCAAACATCGGCGGCAACGACAGGCCCGTTGACGACGTGGCGTTGCCATCTCCATTGGCGTTGAAACTGGTACTGCTCGAGAAACCGGTTTCCAGTGGCGGAAATTCCAGTCCGCTGTTGGCGGTGCGTTGGAAGGTTCGGCTTTGGCCGTCTTGCGTCGAAAAGTCGAGAGGGTCGTTCGATCGGCGAACGACACCATCCTGGTCCGGGCCATAATCGCGGGACGATCGGTCTTGCATCCGGTAGTCGCGACTATCTCCGTATCCGATACCGTCGTTGCCGGTCGATTGCGTCGGGTAACGGGACGGAGGGATCGTGGAACCACCGCGGCGGACGTCATCGGGCGGCCCTTGCACGGTTGCAGGCGTGACGACATCCCTGCGACTGCCCCGATTCACCGGTGGAGGTGATCTCCTAATGTCGCCATAGTCGTTGTCGGCTGGATTTGCCAACACCCCTTCGTATCCATAGTCGTTGTTCGGCGAATACCCCGACGATGGTGGATTGGATGTGGTCGTGGTACGCGGAGGGCTGGTAGCAGAATTGTCGGCCGTGTTGTTGGTCCGGGTAGGCTGTGGATTCTGCGGAGGATCAAATCCGACAGGTGCATACGGATCACGCACCGGAGGAACGGCTTGGTAGCGTGAATCCGATCGATTCGGACTCTCCGGCGGGGTGGTTATCGCATCCAACCCGCGATGCAGCGCGTCGACGCCTCGGTCAACCGCCTGGTCCAAACTTCGGTCCAATGCATCGTTGGCAGCGCGGGAAAGATCTTCATCCCCTTCG
>JAGQPD010001275.1 GCA_020426865.1 Planctomycetales bacterium | reverse complement strand
GCGTGAATCCGATCGGTTCGGACGCTCTGGCGCGTTGGTTATCGCATCCAACCCGCGATGCAGCGCGTCGACGCCTCGGTCAACCGCCTGGTCCAAACTTCGGTCCAATGCATCGTTGGCAGCGCGGGAAAGATCTTCATCCCCTTCGGACATGATTTCGGAGAACCGGCTGCGCAGCCGGTCACGGGCATCGCGTACCGATTGCTGCAATCCCCCACCAACCGCTGCCGCTTCATCTTCCTGAAACGCCGCTGGCCGAACGGGATTCTGCCCGAATGGAGTTTGCGTCGTCCGAAATTCGCTGCCACGAAAACTATCTCGTGGAGGCAGTGGCTTCGGACGATCGATCGAAGCGTCAGCTCCCAAAACGGATACGGCAACAATCAGCGACAGCGCGTGCATCGAAAATGCTCCTTCACGTACGATGCCATCTCTGCTAGCAGACAGCGAACCGATCCGTCGCCAGCGTGCTGCATCATAAGACGCGGTGCCTAGGATGTAAATGCCGGTTTTTGGGTGTTCGCGCCCGAACGCTATTTCCTTTGCCGCGGCGTCTGGCCGTCCATATGAGCCAGTTCTTTGTGCAACATGTTCAGCAGTGCTTGCAGGAAGGAGACGACCATCGGACCGACGAGGATTCCGATTGGCCCGAGGACCTGGACACCGCCCAGCACACTGAGCAGGGCCAGCAGTGGGTGGAGTTTGGACTGCCCGTGGAGCACCATGGGTTTGATCAGATTGTCGGCCATAGAAATGACACCAAAGCCGTAGGCGGCAAGCACGCCAGCCGGCACGATGCGGTCTTGGACGAGCCAGAGGTACAGGCAGGCGGGGACCCAAACAGCCGCAGCGCCCACGAAGGGGACGAGAGCGAGGATGGCGGTGAGGGCCGTCAACAAGAAGATGGAATGAAGGCCCGCGAAATAGTATCCGATACCGGCCAACAACCCCTGTGCTGCCGCCGACAACAATGTGGCCAGCACAACAGCGCGACTGACCTGATCGAATTCGACAAGCAACTCACGCTCGTAGTCGTCATCAAGCGGCGACAATCGCATGGCGGTCGTGATCATGGCTGGACCGTCAATCAGGAAATAGTACATTCCCAGGGTCATGATTCCCAGCCCCACCAGCAGTCGTACCAGGAGGGCCGTGGTTTGGCCGGTCATCGACAGCAACCATTTCTGCAACTGCGCGGCCGCCTTGCCGCGCCAGACTTGCATTTCTGATTCGCTAGGGTTAGCCAGCTCCGTCATCCACGCCAGTGTGGGACCACCCTGCAACTGTTGTCGCATGTTCCGGTAGGCCGCCTGAGCCTGCCCAATTTCTTCGTCGTAGGTCTCGGCAAGCTTCGTCAACTGCGTTGCCAACGGTTCTTGTTCGCCCCATTCCTCAAAAGCATGGTGCAACAACTCGTCAACATCAATCAGGTTCCCCAGCAACAACCGCTTACTCTGCACCGCCAATGCCGCTCGGTCACGGCGTCGTTGATCGGCAGCTCCAGTGGCATTGGTCTGCGACGCGGCGGACTCCA
>JAGQPD010001274.1 GCA_020426865.1 Planctomycetales bacterium | reverse complement strand
GGGGCCTTCTGTTTTTTGGGGCAGACTGATAGGCTTGAAGTTCAGCCGTGACAGCTGTCTTTCCATGGTTGGCAATCTTTGCACTGGCCAATTTTTCCTGAGCATAGCGAGTAAAGGATCTCCTCATGCACTACCCGTTCGCACGCACATTGGCGTTTATTGCTCTTTTTTCGGCGGCCGTGACGGCGGCGACGGAGGTGCGAGGGGAGTTGAAGCCGGAGGAGGTGGCGATTCTGGCGGCGAAGAACAGCAAGGCGTCGCATGATGTGGCGGCCTATTATGCGAAGGCGCGGGGGATTCCGCCGGCGCAGATCTGTGAGATCGAGATGCCATCGGGCGAGACGTTACCGCGTGTCAAGTGGGAAAAGGAGATTCGTCCGGCGATTCGGCGGTGGATTGCCGAGAATGGGTTGCAAAAAAAAGTGCGGTGTTTCGTGACGGTGTGGGATGTGCCGTTGCGTATCGGGCCGACCGATGCCAATGGGGCAGAGATCAAGCGACGACTGTATTATCTGGAGGTGGAATCGCGGCGTCGTGAGCGCGAGATGGACAAGGTCATTGCCGAATTGGAGAAAATGGCGGGCTCGCGGATGGCAAGCGAGCCGGAGGAAATCAGCGGTCAGGGGGACAGCGAGTCGAAAGAAAATCCGTCGAAGGTGGATGGGTACAAGCAGCGATTGGAAAAGGCGCTGAAGTATGCCCAGCAAGCGGTGCAGGCGCAGCCGGACGAGGCGTCGCGGCAGGCGAGTGCTCAGCAGTTGCAGCAGATGGCCGCGGTTTCCGGGGGACTGGCGATTCTGGTCAATGGCCTGGGGAACACGATGCAGCAGGATCCGACGAAACGCGATCAATTGCGGCCGGAGTTCGAGCTGTTGCGGGGGCGGATGATGGGGTTCATTGAGAGTCGGGCGATGTTGGACGGTCAGCCAATCGACGTCGATCGCGACTTGACGATGCTGGCCACGATCGACCGAACCAATGGACTGTTGGGATCGATTGAATGGCTGGAGGGGGAACTTGCAACGACGCGGAAGAACGAAACGCATGCAGCGTTTGACAGCGAGTTGTCGCTGGTATTGTGGCCCGACTACAACTTGCTGCGGTGGCATCCGAATTATTTGAACGACCACTTTGAGGGGTCGGGGTTGCGCGAGCTGCGGCCGATCCTCATGGTCTCGCGGATCGAGGCGCCGACGCTGAAGCTGACACAGGCGATGATCGATACGGCAATCCAGGTAGAGAAGTCAGGGTTGAAGGGGACGGTGTACCTCGATTTGCGGGGCATGAAGATACAGGAAGGGGTCCCGATCCAGCCGGGCAGCTACGAGGAATACGACCAGTCGCTATTGCAGACGGAGGAACTGCTGAAGGCGCAGACGCCGCTAAAAGTGGTGGTCGATCGCGAACAGACGTTATTCTCGGCGGGAAGTTGCCCGGAGGCGGCGCTGTATTGTGGGTGGTATTCGCTGGCGAAGTACGTACCGGCATTTCAGTGGCAGCCGGGTTCGGTGGGGTACCATTTGGCCAGCAGTGAGGCGACGACGTTACGGGCGGCGGAGAGCGAGGTTTGGTGCAAGCGGATGTTGGAGGAGGGGGTTTGTGCGACGATTGGTCCGGTTAATGAGCCGTATTTGATGGCATTTCCGCGTCCTCACG
>JAGQPD010000048.1 GCA_020426865.1 Planctomycetales bacterium | reverse complement strand
GCCGACAACTTTCTTCCATGGGAAAGGCAATGGCTTCGATCGCCCAGACCAGCGAGATCAGCTTACCCGAAAAGCTGTGCGGGCTGCGTGGCAGCCGGTATGCGATCTGGCGTGTTTCTTGCAAGGGAGGGTTGTTCAGCGTCATCCGGTCCACCTCCTCCAGATCGGTATCCCCCTTTCCCTGCGTGTTCCACAGGACTCGCAGCTCGATCCGTTCTGGGATTTCGTCCAACTGCCACGACACCGTGAACTCGACATGTTCGCCCGGACGAAAATGGCTTTGATCATCGCGAAATGAAAGCTCGATCTTATTCACGCGGCAGTACCTTGATCTGGAAATCACTCTTCACGTCAGGCCACATCGGGATGTCGGCGTGCAACTTGATCGTCCACAAGATCTTATTGTTGCTCCCCTCGAAGGAATGCATCTTGTCGGTCGGGATCGCTAGTTTCAATGTGCCGCTGGCGATTCCATGCGAGCCCCCCTGCTCCAACAATACCTCTTCGTGAAACGTTGAACGATCGGTATACGTAGAAGTCCCCCGACGATACCGTGCCGTTTCCTCGCCGTGCAAGGTAATGGTCAGCTTACGAATCGCCCCAGTCCTCCCCCAAAGATTCCACTGCAATGTCACATTCGATCCCGGTGCGAAACGTCCCTCCAGCAGTGTCAGCACCGGGACGGGATTGAATAGTGCCAGAAACGCATGGCAACAGAACGCGATCATGCCAAGACCGATCAACTGAAACGGTATGAGAAACAATGTTAGAAACCATTCGGGGCGACCACGCATAAATCCTTGCACTTCCTGCCACACAAAAACGGCCACAATCCCGTTCCAGAACAACGTGATGAAGACGCCACCCAGCAGTTTTGCCCAGGGGCCCATCGACTGTTTCAGTGTCAGCGGACCGGCCGTTTGCTGTTGCTCCGTAATGGGCGTAAGTTGACTCTGCCAACCCGTATCCACATTCGTTGCGGAAGCCGTCCCGACGTATCCGCCAAATCCGCCCGCCGAATACGTGTCACTTAATTGAAGATCGCCCTGGGACGTGCCGCGCCAATGTTTCAAACGGCGGTTACGACCAGATAGCGTCCCCACAACAAGCACACCTACACCAACAGCGATGAAGATCATCGGAAAGAAGCCCCAAAGCAACTCACTCGTTGGACTCCGGTTGAGCACTGCTTGTTGGGGATCACGTGGATTCACATAACAGGTGGCTTCCGAACCTGGCTTGTGGCGGTCCACGACTGCCTGCTTGCCTCGTCGACCGCTCGAGCTGCCGACAAAGAAGTCATATTGGTCGGAATGCCATTGCCGACCGCCGTACGTGTAGTCGAACTCAATTTCAACCGAATACGTGTCACCGTCGTCGCCCCGATGCGTTTCGACTTGGCTGCTGGTAATCACACACGGCGTCGGCTCCCAAGAACGGGCCATCATGATCTGTGCCAAGGGCCAGATGGCCATCATCCACAAGAAGAACCCACCGGCGGACGCAAAAACCAAACCAAACCCCACAATCGCACAACCGCCACAGGAACCCGTTTGCTTTTCCTGTTGCAGGGAAAGAGATTGCTTCGATGTGTGCTTTTTCGACCTGCGTCGCCCCACCGTGTTGCTCCCTCAACTCAGCCATCATTCTGAAAACAAACGCCGCGCGCGAGGCCCTCCGTCTCCTAAGCGGGACGATACCAGGATCCCCGCGAAAGGGAAAGCCGCCGTTGCGGGCTGTTGCCCGGTCGACCTAAGGCCTCGGCACGCTCGCAATGGGCAATTTCGACGATGGTTTTTTCGAAAATCCTCCCTTTTCTTGACAACGCATGGCAGTGGCGGTATTTTCAATTTATTGCTTCACGGCTGTTCCAGCCGAATATTGTTACACGGCTG
>JAGQPD010001273.1 GCA_020426865.1 Planctomycetales bacterium | reverse complement strand
GTTCCGCGATTGATCTCGACGCGTACTTTACGAGCTCCAATGGGGAGAAGTTGTCCTACGCCATCACCGATATCTCGAATCCAGCATTAATCGCTTCCGTGCAAATCGACAATGATGACGGACGATTCGTTGTGATCCCAAAGGAAAACGCGATCGGTACGTCGGTTATCTCCGTCCTGGCGTCAAACGCGTCTGGTGTTAGCAAGGTGCAGCAACTATCCGTTTCCGTTCTGTCGGTCAACGATCCTCCCAAGTCCGCCGGTCCACTGGCACTGCACGTGACAGACAGTAGTAAATTTGCGTTCGTCGATTTACGGAGCCTCTTCGTCGACGCCGACCACCCCAGTTCATCGCTCATGTTTGGATTGCGGAAAATCACGAATCCGGGACTCATTCAAGCGAGCTACATTAGCCAGGAAACCGGTACTTTAGCGCTGCGACCCACACCCGGTATCTCTGGCTACACAGAAATCGAAATCAACGCGACCGATCCGCTCCAGCTGACCAGTTCCGCCCTGATACAAGTGTACGTGGGGGCAAATACGTCGCCGAGCAGCCAGGCTGTTAGCAGCGGAAGTCAGGCCGTGCAACCTCAGACTGCTAGTTACCATCTGGCAGCGATTTTCCCCGCCTTCGCAAATAGCTCAAAAGTGCGCTACTCCGTCCTATCGAACTCGGCGCCCGACCTGTTCGAAAATATTTCCTTCGACGTGTCGAAAAAGAAGATGCTCATGCAACTCTCTCCGCAGGCCAGCGGCGTCGCCCGCCTGGCACTGATGGCAACCAACGATTCCGGTGCGGCCAGCGTCAAGCTTTTCACGTTGTGGATCGATTCCGACCAGCTCGTCGCAATCGGTGACGCCGTCACCGCCGCCACCGGAAATAGCGATGATGAGGACGGCGTCAACGCACTTGCGACCGGCAGACGGTCGCGGTTGGCAAGTTCTGCCGGGGAGCCATCGCTGCTCTAATTCTCACGTCTTCCACTGGTGCAGGCTATCGATCCAGTGGGCCGGATCTTTGCGTTGTTTCTCCAGTGTTACTAACGCCGCCAGAATCGCCACGCCCAAACCAATGCCAAATGCCCACCAGGGCCAGACGTGCCCGATGTGCCGCGAGGCATGCCACACCATTGTTATAACGGCGACTAATGTGAATGTTGTTCCCATGTAGAGAAACGAACGCGCTCGAGCCGCAATTCCGACAACGACACCAACCAGCGACAGTATGATCAGGACAACTGGCGGCCAGAGGCTTGTGCCTACGCCGTTGAGAAATACCTCGCTTGTGGAACTCACGTAGATCACGATCAGCGACACGTACCGAATCGCCGAAAGCGTCGCGGCAGGCAAACGGTGACGATTGATATGGGCCGCCACCAACACCGTCGTCGCCGGCGGGACTAGCCAGAACTGCGGCCGCAAAGTGAGCCACAGCGAGTGCTCACCCAGGAAAGCCCAAAAACCTAGATTGCCCACAACGATCGCCGTTGCTGTCAAGCCGATCGAACGCCGCAGGATCCCTACGGAAAGGTAAAGTGACGCTCCAGCAAACAACAACATCGAATAGGTGCCGTGATCGGCTGCCTGAATCCACCAGCCGATGATCGGTATCATTGGCAAGAATATACCGGTTCGCTCCAGCGGTTCGGCCAACACGCGATAACCCATGCGTCGCGCCAACAGGCTGATCGAGATCCCAGCGTAAGCGATCGCAAGCACGACAAACGGCCAATATTCCGTCAATAACCCCCGAAACAGTTGCGGCCGCGCCAAATATGCGTGGATGAACATGGCCACGAGAGTCCCCTGTGCAGCGTACCCGGCCCCCATGCGACCGTCCTCGGTGAGCGACCATGGATCGCGGGCCGGGTTGACCGCGACAACGATCAAACCCACCAGCAACAGCGTGAGCAGAGCCAACACCTCTCCCAACACGACGGCG
This sequence comes from Planctomycetales bacterium, assembly GCA_020426865.1. GTDB lineage: Bacteria > Planctomycetota > Planctomycetia > Pirellulales > Pirellulaceae > JAGQPD01. Next base: position 821 of record JAGQPD010001273.1, on the reverse strand, counting down.
TTGATCGGAACGCCGGTCTGCGGAGAGAATAGATACGCTTCAACCGCCAACACAAGTCCCAGCACCAAAACAGCCACGGCTCCCGAATACCACGATGTAATCCGTGCGGGACGGCGCCAATCACCAAACCATTTCTCCCAACCGCTACCGATCATCGCATAGAGAAACGTGACGGCCGACAGTGCCATGAGGGTGCGAACAACGTACGCCAGAAGGGTCGTCCCGTTGAGACCTGGATCGATGCTTGCCCACCGCACCAAAATAACGGCCCAGAGAGCCAAGGCCATGGCGATGATCTGCCGCCGTAGACGCGACGGTCCATCCGCTTGAAAAGCAACCGACGCACCCAGTGCGAAGGGCGCCAACGCACCTAGGGTCCGTTGCCAAGTCTCTATGAAGGTCAAGGTCACCGCGAGCGAAAGCAACAAGGTGACGATAGACAGCAGTCCCGTAGCCAGCGGCAGCCATCGCGACAGTTGCGCTGCGATGCGGTCCGGCGATTCGATGTGCACCCACCGCGCTCGTCGTGCCCACTGTTGACGACCGTGATACCACATGCCCGTCACTGCGGCCCACGCGCCGAGACCGGCTGTGGTGGCGATAACACGTGTTTCCCCCGTTGGCGCGAATTGCGTGCCCAATTGCACAATCGCTGCGACGAACAAAACGTACAACATTGGCACTGACCAGGTTGACGGCCCGCCGCGTCGCCACGACATACTTGCCAGTAATAACCCAACTAACAGCAATGGCAAAAGATAAGAGGTCAGTCCGACGTCGGGAATCGATCCTATCCCCAAATGATATGCCTTCGACAATCC
>JAGQPD010001272.1 GCA_020426865.1 Planctomycetales bacterium | reverse complement strand
GCGGTTACGGCCGGAGGCGACACATGTGCTGCTGGCCAACAAACCGATCCAGGAGATTGCCAGCATGTCCGTCGACGATGCCCTGGCCTTCCTGCGTGGCCTGCACTTCGATAAGAACTGCCATGCCATCGGGGCACCCATTGTGGCAGAGATCGTCAAGCGCCTGGAATTTCTACAAAAGGTTGGCGTGCAGTATTTGTCGCTCGACCGCCCCGCGGATTCGCTCAGTGGCGGAGAGCTTCAGCGCGTGCGATTGGCGACGAGTATCGGGTCGGGACTCGTTGGCGTCTGTTATGTTTTGGATGAGCCGTCGATCGGCCTTCACCAACGGGACAACCAGCGATTGATCGACGCCCTGCGCGACCTGCAGCACGAAGGCAATACGGTGCTGGTCGTCGAACATGATGAAGCGCTAATGCGGCAGGCCGATCGAATTATTGATATGGGGCCCGGGGCCGGTGACCATGGCGGACAGATCATCGTCGAAGGTACTCCTGCGGAGATCATGGATAATGACAGTTCGATCACCGCACGATTCCTGGCGGGACGTGAGGCAATTGAAGTGCCGCAGAAGCGACGGCGGGTCGCCAAGTCCAGGTCGCTCAACCTGCAAGGCGCGACGCTCCACAATCTCAAGAACGTTGATGTGCAGTTTCCGCTGGGCGTGTTGTTGTGCATCACGGGGGTCAGCGGTTCCGGCAAGAGCTCATTGGTCAATGAAACGTTGGCTCCCGCTCTTTTGCGACGACTGGGGCAAACTGCCGTGAAGCCCGGAATGTTCTCCAGCCTGCGTGGGACCGCTGCCTTGGATAAGGTCGTGCAGATCGATCAGACACCGATCGGTCGGACACCACGCAGTAACCCCGCAACTTACACCGGTGTGTTTGATGCGGTCCGTAAGGTCTTCGCCGGCACGCGAGAAGCCAAGCAACGGGGTTATAACGTCGGACGGTTTAGCTTCAACAGCGCCGGTGGCCGGTGTGAATCGTGTCAGGGACAAGGAGTACAGAAGATTGAAATGAGTTTTCTGCCAGACTTGTTCGTGACGTGCGACCAATGCAACGGGGCCAGGTTCAACCAACAAACGCTTCAGATTCGCTACCGCGAACGTTCGATCGCCGCTGTGCTGAACATGAAAATTCAGGAAGCGTGCGAATTCTTCCAGAATTTCGCCACCATTTCGCGAACGCTGCAAAGCCTTTGCGACGTCGGACTGGGGTACTTGCCTTTAGGGCAGCCTTCCACGACCCTCTCCGGAGGCGAAGCACAGCGGATCAAGCTCGGAACCGAATTGGCACGTGTCGACACCGGCAAGACACTCTACCTGCTGGATGAACCCACGACCGGTTTGCACTTTGATGATATCCGTCGTTTGCTGAGCGTGTTGCAGCGATTCGTCGATCGTGGCAATTCCGTATTTGTCATCGAACACCATTTGGACATCATCAAGTGTGCCGATTGGATTATCGACTTGGGGCCCGACGGGGGCCCCGACGGTGGACAGGTGGTCGTGGTGGGGACGCCGGAAGAAGTCGCCCAGTGCGACGCCAGCCACACGGGGCGATTTCTCAAGCTGTTGTTAGCGTCTGCGCCATGACCGAGTCATTTCCATGGCACAGAGCAGGGCGAAATACGTCCCCGCAAAGATGGAAATTGCCGTCGCGGCCAATTCAACATAGGCAACCAATGCCAGTGGCGTTTCAAAGAACATTACGGCTCCCTTGAAAAGAACAGGTCCCAAACTCTCGTGCCGCCTCGGTGTGTAGGAAGAGCAATCTCGAGGCTGATTCAAGCGTACACGATTTCGGCGAATTGTCCTTACTTTTTTTCCAAGGAATGTTCGATTCTTTATCTCTTTCGCTGCGTCCTGTGCACGTTAGCGAAACTTTTGCGCCCGACGGCGGCCCGCCTTTGTTTACAGGCCCGTGGAAGTGTGGGGAGGGGCCAGCCAACGCACCAGCTGCCCAGCTACGAAAATGGCGATCAGCCCCAGTACCAAACTGCCTGTGACATACCATCCGGCTCGACGCCATTCTCCCCGCTCGATCAACGCCCAAGTTTCCACGCCAAACGTGGAAAATGTCGTCAAGGCCCCCAAAAATCCGGCACCGATGGCGGTCTTCGCCCAGGGGGTCACCCATTCTGGGAAAGACAAGGAACCCTGCATGATGCCCCCCAAAAGGAAGCAGCCAGCGACGTTAACCAACAGCGTCCCCCACGGAAAGTGGGGGCCAAACCAAGAGATTGCCGCTTGATGGATCGCAAACCGCGCCACCGCCCCCAATGCGCCGCCACAGGCTATACCGGTATAGAGAATTGCAATACGCATGGTTCATCTCGTGGATTTTTTTCCGGCAAATCGCTAAGCTAGGTCTTCTGGAATAAGTTGGTGGAACGTCGTAAGTATGCGAGAGAAGCGAATGATTTCCAACCCCCGTATGATTGCTCTGGGATTGTTACTCGTAGAGACTTTCATCATTCCGGTGCCAAATGCCTGGGGACAGGGGCGTGGGCGCAACCAGCGACCGCAGATTCCAACAAGTCCGGTCCAAATCCGCAACGGGCAGATTCTCGAGATTGCTCCCGGGGCCGTCCACGTGTCCAACGCCGAGGGGGCCGAGTGGTTGTTCGCCATCGAGGCACTGCCGGGCAAAGTAACCTATACCGGGACGGCACGCCCTGATTGGCTGAAAGCCGGCATGATCGTCCGCTTCACGGCCCCCATCGATCGCAAAGGGGATGTGCAGGGGGACGTCAAAGAACTGCAGGTCTTTACTCCGCGACCAGGATATCAGTTGGGCGTGTGGATGGAAGAAGCAGGATTTGCCGGAATGCCCGACGAAGATGAAGATGCCCAACCGGATAGTGCCAACCAAGGAAACAGTGCCAACCAAGGAAACAGTGCGAAAAATCCTGCTGGCGATTCCGCACCATCAGACGACGCAACCGACAACATCGTCCCGCAAGACGAGACAAACAGCAAGCGAACGACACGAAGGTCCAACAGTGACAAGGACGCAGAATCGGTGAATACGTATCTGGTCGCAGGGCCGATCAAGCGGATTACCGACGGGGTGGTGTACGTTTCGGTTGGAGGGCGCAAGACCGCTCGATTCAAGCTGGCTGACGATGCCAAGATTGCCGTCGATGTGATGGGCGACTACAGCCTGGCAAGGCCAGGCGATCGAATTGAAGTGGACGGCAAGTTTGTGATTCAGGGTCGCGGCGCTGCCACGGAGCTGACAATCGAAGGAGCATCACCGCTCACCGCTCCCGAACCTCTGCGCAAGCCGCGAACTACTTCCCGTAGGCGTACAAAACCCGACACGTCCGAACCAACCGACGGCCCCGCTTAGCGACGGGCATGATGGGAAAGATTTCATCGGGCCGGTGGCACAGGGATATGCCGGGCGGTTCCGCGATAGGGAGAACCGTTGGGGGCGGCCCATTGAACAGCATTGGCCAGTACCCGCTTGATCTGCGGCTGATGGTAAATCGGATATGTTTCGTGGCCGGGACTAAAATAAAAAATCTTACCCCGCCCCCTTGTAAACGTACAGCCGCTTCGGAAGACCTCCCCACCGGCAAACCAACTGATGAACACCAATTCATCTGGCTCGGGCACGTCAAAGAACTCGCCGTACATCTCGCTTTGCGGTATCTCAAAATACTCGTCTTCAAACCCGCGCGAAATTGGATGTGAAGGGTTCACGAACCACACCAATTGACGCTCGCCTGCCTCGCGCCAGCGCAGCATGCAACTGGTCCCCATCAGCCGTTGAAAGATCTTGGACCCATGTCCTGAATGCAGCACGATCAGGCCCATCCCTTCGAGGACACGAGCTTGAACGCGGTCGACCACGTCGTCGCTCACATGATGATGCTCCAAATGCCCCCACCACATCAGCACGTCCGTCTGTTGAAGTACCTCGGGCGTCAATCCGTGATCTGGGTCGGCGAGCGTCGCGGCCCCCAAGGAAACCGCGTCCCCCAAGATCTCACGCAACCCGTCGCAGATCGCT
>JAGQPD010001271.1 GCA_020426865.1 Planctomycetales bacterium | reverse complement strand
ATCCAACAGGGCGATACTGGGGGCTGGAATTTCGTCGAATCATCCGTAACAGTGATTCACCGCTATCATTGGCCCCGACGATAAGCGCCGGCTTTCCCAGTTTCAACGCCATCGTTTGATTCCCGAATTCCTCCACGAAGCGGGCCAGCGACCGCAGTCCACCGATAGTGACCAACGTACCGCACCAGTCCATCAGGAACACGCTGCGGGGGATACCCGCGTCGGGGGTGATGAGATAGTCGGTAACCGCCATGATCAACGAACTGAACGTCACGGCCTTTCCCAGGATTACCAGATCGTGAAACGTGAGGTATTTTCCCCAGTTGGCGAAGACGCGAAATAGCCAAAAGACGCACAATTTCAACGCAACAATGAAGGCAACCGTGCTGAAAAACAGCCTCATCTGGGTAACGCTGATCTGACCTTCGAACCTCATCCAGTACGCGACGTAGTAGATGGCAACGCACAGTACGGCGGTAGTGATGGCCGCGACCCGTTTGCCGCCGTGAAACAGCAGTTGAATCGCATGTCCGACGATCGCGGGGTGCGAATTGCTCATAACGCTTATTCCTTCAAATGTCTTTCGTACTCGATGATCCAGGATGGCGTCGTCGTTCGGTTATCCCCGTCACGTGTGGGATCAACCAAGACACCTGGCAATCGCAAATCATCGTTGCAGTACGGCCGATGGATATTGGGCTGTGGGATTGTTATAACTACCCTGATCGACCTGATAGATGGCTTGCATTCTTCGTACGTCAATCTGTTTAGTGATTTCGCGAACTCGTCGGCGGAGTTTATCGTCGAGCGGCTTCTTGTTCAGGCACCATTGATACTGTTTCAACGATTCGTCCAACCGGTCCATATCGAGCAGTTGCCGAGCGAGATCTTCGCGAGCTTCCACATTTGTGGGACTTGCCTGGGCGGCACGGGCGCAGCATTCCAATGTGCGCTCTGCGTCCCCGGCAAACCGATAGGCGTCCACGGCACGCTGCCACAGCCGAGTTGCGGTCGATCCGCTCGCATGCAAGGCTTCTTCTTTGAATGTCTCCGCGTAGTCAGGCACGACCAGTTTTGCGTGCTCGTCAAGTCCCGCGGCGCGGTAGAAGGCATACAGTTCGCGTACCATGTTGGTATCCGGCTGGAATTGTTCGAGGAACACCTGCGGCGGCATTTGAGGAGCAAGTGTCTGGACGATGCCGCGACGGAATTCGGGACTACTGTGGTAAGAATCCTTCCAATATTGTAGAGCACTGGCAGTATCGCCCCGCAATGCCGCTTCGCGACCAAGGATGAACAGCACGGCTGCGTCATGTGGTCGCAATTGATGAGCCTGTGCGAGCAACTGACTTGTACCTTCCTTGCCCACACCTTGCAGAAAGACCAAATCTGCTAGGTAAAGGTAGGCACGCCCCTGCAAAGGACTCGTTGCGATGCTGCGGGTCGTATGAACATAGGCTTCGTCGATCAACTGGCGGTTGCCACCGAGCGCTGCATTCAGCCAGGCATCCTGTGCCGGGCGACTGGGAAATTTCGAAGCGATTGCGGCATCGCGGATTTGCGACAGGTCCATCGGGTTGGGAGCGAGTTGTTGAGCACGCGCGAAGTTTCGCAGCAATATCGAAGCCATCCGCAGGTGGGCCCGCGAATGTTGCGGGCACACCCGAACGACCTCCTCCAGTTCCTCCAGTAGTTTGTCGTCACGCGACTCCGATTGAATCGCCATGCTCACCAGGTTGTCGCGATTGGTAATTCGATTGTCGACCTCGTTACTTGCATTGAGCGACAACGTCAGATACCGGTTCCAAGCACTTGCGGCACGCACATAGGGGAGCTGATGGCGTTCGATGGAAACGAAAACAAGGCCCACAAACAATGCAGCACCTCCCCATGCCCATCTGGACAGCGGGCGCGCGCTACGTGACATCTTCTCGCTAGTCGTTAGTCGACCCAACTGTACCGCACACCCTGTCAGAAAAATGGTGATTGTCATGCATCCCGGTAAGTACCAGGCAAAGTCGAAAATGCAACTGACCAGCGAGACAGTCAACCCGCTCAGCAATGCCATCGCACACAACTGCTGTGAGTGACTCTGACTGCGTAAGGCTCGGAGCAGGTGCCAGCCGACGCAGATGATCGCCAGCGAAAAAAGTACCAGCCCGACAATCCCCGCCTCCGATAGAACCTGAAGATAAACGCTCTCGGCGTGCGAATACTCGACCGGTACGGCACGGTCGAGAAAGGCGTGATGCATGTCTCGATGTGAACCAATGCCGGTTCCCAACCACGGAAAGGCCTTGGCTGCTCGGACATTTGTCGACCAGATGATTCGCCGCCCTTCGGTGTGGTCGAGTTGATCTAACGAACCGGCGGTGAGCGTTTCCAATTCCTCGGTGATCGCGTCGGTGCCGTGCAGCCACAAGCCCATCAAGACCACGACACCGATGCCCGCAAGGACGGCAATGGACTTCTTGCCGAGCGCTTTCATACGGATCATGAGCAAGGTGGTCAGGGTGCCACCCAGCATCGTCAGTACCATCCCGCCGCGGGAACGCGACAAAATGCCGGCCAGGACGACGACCGCCAGGGCAAGTCCCACGATGATCGAAGCGGTCGAGGCGTGTTGATTGCCGGATTTACCGCCAAAGGAATTGCCGGTAGGTCC
>JAGQPD010001270.1 GCA_020426865.1 Planctomycetales bacterium | reverse complement strand
CACACCGTGTAGTCGGCGGCATCGACCGTGCCATCGCGATTGTTGTCGCCGGGCAATTCCGTGACGCGGATGACTTCGATACCGTTAATGATTGGGTCGTGCACAACGGTGACAAAGTCAATATCCAGATTCGCGTCACTTGTGACGACGAATCGTTTCATGATCCCGACATTCTTGCCGACTTCCGCAAGCAAGTCATAGTCGTTGAGCACCACGGTGCCTTCGATCGAGACGTCGAATACGGTTTGTCCCGGCGCGTCGTAGAAGAGTTCGGCAATGTAGAGACGCACTTCATAGGTGCCTGGTTCGACCGGCAGATCCCACTGCATGAGGGGCTGTTTGTACCGCTGCGTTTGGAACATCTCCATCGGTGTTCCGGCTGGAATGGATGGATGGCTGACATCAATGGCGGACGTCGTCGAGAAACGAAGCGCCTCACCGTGGAACGGCAGCGGATTTAAGATCGAATCCTCGCTCCACATTGCATCACCCGCAAGTTCCGCTCCGCCGGCGTTGATTCGATAGACAACCGGGTCGGGGACCACCGCCGGCGCCAGCAATTCCACTTCGCCGATCTGCATGCTATTCGCGGCATCGGCGTTCTTCAATGTGGGGAAGGTCAGCCGATAGGTGGAATAGCTCACATCGTTGACGAAGCGAACTTCCTGATGCAGGCCGACTCTTAAATTCGGCGGCGTGTCAGGTGGCAATGAAAGTCCATTCGGGTTGCGACCGCCGGGAAGCTGCAAATAGCCTTGCGCGATCGTGGTATACGGGCCGTCGGGGCCGTTGTTCGAGCCCTCCAGCCAATACGTGGCGGGGTCGCGTTCCGGCGCATCATTGGCAACGTACAGACGCAGACCGCTCACCACCGACGGACCGCCGCTTGGAGTGACGATGAATCCGGAACCATAATCGAGGAAATTGAGGTACTTGGCGGTCGAGTCGTCGATCGCATGGGCAACCCCTTCGTTTTGGGGGGGAGGACCGGAGTCCCCGTCGGTGTCGTTGGTTCCGTTAACGATTACGATCGGATCCCCCGGCACCGTGATGTCGAACAACTCGGTCATTTCTAGCAACTGGAACTGCAGCGAGAGTTGCGCCATGCCCTGCTGGTTATCGTAACCAGCCAACGCCACACGATAGGTCGTGCCCGGCTGTACGATGTGCGAGATTTGGCTGGTCCCAAAACCATCCGCCAAATCGCCGCCGTCCACATCGTCGTTGGTGGCAAGAACCGTCAATGAGTCAACACTTGTCCCGGTATAAAGAGCCAAGATAGTGTCAAAGTTGCTGCCGGCGGTCGATAGCCTCAATTCGCCATAGGCGGGTGCGGTCCAAGTGTACCACACGCTTGCAACGGATGGGTTGCCCAGGTGCAATGGTTCGTTTGTTTCACGAGTCGCTCCGGACATGTCCAACGGCGGCAAACGGCCTTGTGACACTCTGGCGGCATTTGCGAAGTTATCGTTCAGCGGAGGCGCCGCAGTAAAGTTCAATTGCAGATCGGCGTTCCCAAAAAAGGGAGCCGCGGCTCCAGCCACAGCGATCTTGTAGGTCGTACCGGCTTGCGCAGAAAAAGCAACTTCGCTGTGTTTGGCCGAGGGAAATACGCGATCGTTGGCAGCAATTTCCGTGAGACTGTTTACCGCCGGTCCAGTGTAGACAGCCAACACGGTCTCGAAATCGCTACCCTCGGTCGAAATGCGTGCTTGCCCGCTGGTCGCGGGCGTCCATTCATACCAGACCGTGTGCGTATTGGACAGGAGCGTAGCGTGCCTGGGTTCCTGGTCTTCTCGAGTCGCACCGGTGACATCAACTTCAGCGCGCTTGCCAGGAACGAGAAGAGAGGGCGTGGCAAAACTGTCATTATCCGGCCGCTCCAGTCGAATCAACTCGATCCCCTGGACGAAGGGGTCTCCTACGATTCGGCCAAAGTCGATGTCAAGATTTCCGTCCGTCACATGCACGGGATTGATGACCCAAGAGATCCCCTCGTGAGGCCCTCCCAATTCGAAGAAGGGATGCGAAATATTCCAGTTGCTCAATCGTTCTTCACCCTCGACGAACACATTAAAGCTCCGCTCATTGGGGGCAAAAACGTAGTTCTCGGACCAAAACAGTCGGAGCAGATAAACCCCGTTTTCTACAGGAAAATCGAATTTCATCGGCCGCGTTGGATTGCTGTTCGCACGCTCCGTGGCAAACAGCTCCGGTGGTGTTCCCAAGGGCACCCGGTAGTCGAACGTACTGATGAAGCCGTCATACGGCGGGGGTACGGTCGACGAGTTATTGTTCAAATAGAGGCCCTCTAGATCACTGCCCGATTGCCACGTCGGCGATGCATTGAGGCGGGGGCCACCGACGTTCACACGAAACTTGTCAGGCATAGCCCTGCGGATTTCGATGGCACTGACCATCGGGTTATCCTTTTTGTGACCGAAGAGAATATCGATCGCGTCATCGGCCGAGACCTTGAAGTCCTTGATGAGCGCCGCGTTTAAGCCCACCTCGTCAAACACGTCGAGGTTCTCGAGCACCAATTGACCTTCAATCGTGACGTCGAACTCCCGGAAGTCCTTCGTTTCGACGTAACTCTCAGTAAAATAGAGACGTACGTCGTAATCCCCTGGGGTAACCGGAAAGCTCCATTGCATTTCTTCTCCACCCACCTGATCCCAGCGAGTATCCTGAAATAGTCGCATGGGGACGCCGTCCGGCACATTGCTGATGAAGGAAGACTTATAGGCGCTGTTCAAGCCACTGTTATGAAAGGGCGACAAGTCGGCGTCGGACTCCCAGATGTAGTCGTCCGATAGGGTCTGGCCGCCTGCGTTAACGCGGTAGTAGTCTCGAGCGCGAGGATTGAATTCGATCATCCGTTTGACCAAATCGATATCCGTGTCGGTATAACCGAAAAAGTCGACGGTCACCAACCCCGTCGATCGCTTTTGATTTCCCGCCACCAGGTATTGATGCAAGCGAGTGTTCAGACCAGTTACCTGCCGGCAGGGGAGGAGACCAAAAAGAACATACTGTTGGAGTTCTACACAGCCCTTTCCTGTCACAAACTCGATCGGCGTGTCCCAATGATGAGTCCCGACAGCGCCTCCGGTCGCGTTCAGCGAATTTCCGTAGAAGCCGCTGAATTCGCCCGTATCGGCCCGCTGCAGCTGATCGACGACATACTGCCATTTTGTGTCAGGATGTACATCGTTGAACTTTCCCTGCCACAGGACCAACCCCGCAGCATCTCGATACAACACTTTATCGGCGTCGGGAGTTTGTCGGTTGTTGAGTCCCCACCGCACTTCTTCGGGGCCAATTGCTGCGACGTCGGGGCCCCAACCATCACGCAAAACCACGACCTTCTTGCGGACATCCGCCAATTTTGGGATTTGTTCCGTTCCCGTCGGCTGCCAGAAAAACTCCTTGTAGGGCGAGTTCGTGCGCGGATGAATGTCATTCATGTACGCGTTGAATGTGCTCTCGACCGTGCCACCGGCATTGGGCAGGAAGCCTTGCTCCTGGATGTTCATGATCACCGTTTCTGATGGATGATCTACCAAGAAATCCGCAACCACCTCCAGGACATCGTTGCCAAACCCGTAGCCCATTTGGATGTTATTATGAACAAGGGCGAATTTGTGCGCGAAATTGAACCCGTCCGCAACCACGTCAACGCGCATGTCGACGTAACGGATACCATGTTCGAGTTGCCACTTCAGTGACTCGGTCTGTGTTCGCGCCCCCTTTTTTACCAGCCCCGTGATATCGATGCTGCATGGCAATTGCGTACAATCGGACATCGTGTCGTGCGTGCCAAGGATGGACAGGTCCGAGAGCTTGGCGCCACCCCATACATCCTCCATCCAGTTGTCGAGTCCAGCGGTCAGGTACCGTCGCGATTCCAAGGGCTCCAGATTTCGTCCTTCTCGACGGCTTTGCCACTTGCGCCGTTTGGGTTTTGCATCGGATAACCAAGAGGTGATTGACTGACACCGAGAATACAAGCTGTGATGATTCCTAGGGGTATCCATGCACTAACACCAATATTTGGCTTGGGAAGAAACAAACAAGGGACAGATCCGATACACAATAGAGCTCTTGACCACCAGCGTTTATGCGAATTTCGCTCGACGGATGCACCGAAAAAAACTCTTCTTGTGCAGTTTCTCCGGAATTCAACGGTACTTGTTGATCAAGAAAGTTGAAATCGGATCATTCTGCGGTATATTGGTCCGAACCGAGCGCGAACGATGCCGGAGTTGCGCGAACGCGTCACGGTCCTTTGAGCGTAATTGGAGCCGGCCCAGAGCCCCGCGTCAACGCTACTTGAAGCTATAAAAAACGGCGATGCCATTGACCTCACCCGCACACACCCGTAGTCCACGGCCGATCATCGTCTTGTTCTGCGTGTGCGCGCTGCTGCCGTCAGCATGCGGATGTCATGGTTTCCATGGCAAAATGTCGCGAGAAAGGCTGAACCAAGGGTACGCCCTCGTGATTCCAGGAATTCTGGGTGAACAAGTGTGGGACCGCAATGTCGCTCGCAGCATTGCCGATTCCCAGTTCCCCGGGGCCGTCGAGATCCATGATGGGACCAAGGGACCGTTGATGATGGGCGTCAACATGGCGGGCAACCAATGCGAAACGTGTAGGATCGCGCGCAAGATTGTCGATTACACTCGGCACTACCCCGGCCGACCGGTCTACCTGGTCGGCCATTCTGTTGGCGGAAACATGGCAGTGCGTGCACTGGAGGCACTGCCGCACGGCGTACAGGTCGAAAAGGCCATTCTGTTGGCACCCGGTTTGGCTTCGCACTACGACTTGCGCCACAGCATGCAACACTCGCGTTCGGGGATTGTCGCCTATTCATCTCCGATCGACGCGCCCGTCAGTGTCCCTCTGGCGGCGATCCATGGGTTGTCGCGAGGCGAACTATGCTTGCCAGCCGCCGTCATCGGATTTACCACACCCCAAGGACTGACTGCCGCAGAGCGCGCCGACTACCAGCGTCAACTGCGCCAGCGGCGGTATTCGCTCGCAATGTTGAAGTCCGGCCACACCGGTGGCCACTGCGGTTGGACATCCCCGCAGTTCGTCACCAAATATGTCAC
>JAGQPD010001269.1 GCA_020426865.1 Planctomycetales bacterium | reverse complement strand
ACCTCAACGGCAACGGCGTGCGCGAGAACAACGAAGGCGGTCTGGCCGGTGTGACGATCTATGTCGACCTGAATTGGAATGGGGTGCCCGACGACAACGAACCTCAAACGCGTACGATGCGTGATGTGGACGGGACGGCCGGAAACGAGGCAGGCAACTACGTGTTTGAAAACCTGCGGCCGGGCTTCTATGTCGTACGAGAGGTCGTACCTACGGGATATCAACAGACGTACCCGGTCGGTGGTATCATTCCGCTGCCGGAACCGCTGCCGATGGTTGGCGATGTAGCAAATGGCGAGATCATTGGCCCCGATGGGCAGATTTTTCCTTTCCCGTATTTCGAGAACGCGCACACGGTTTGGGTGACCTCCGGCGAGAAAACGACCGGCATCAACTTCGGCAACATGCCACTCAAGCCTGGGACTGTCTCCGGTACGAAGTGGGAAGATGTCAATGGAAACGGCCAGCGTGACGATGGCGAACGTGGTATCGGTGGAGTCACGATCTATGTGGATGTCAACGGAAACGGAAGTCTGGACCAAGGGGAACCGCACACGAAATCATTGGGAATCGATGCTGGTGCTCCGGAAGAACTGGTAGGCTCGTACAAATTGACAGGTTTGCGTCCTGGCATGAACGTTGTGCGTGAAGTCGTACCGAATGGTTACATGCAGACCTATCCGTTGGGACCGATCCCGTTGGGGCCGCTGCCGATCGATCCCGCGACCGGCGTTGTCGGCGACTTCCTGCCACCCGATTGGTATCCTTATGGCGAAGGTGCGCACTACATTTGGCTCGGGGCCGGAGATGACGTGGGAGGCGTCGACTTTGGCAATCAACAGATCAAGCCAGGTGTGATAAGCGGCCTGAAGTGGAACGATCTTAACGGAAATACCCAACGCGACGACGGAGAACCGGGCATCGCTGGTGTCGTAGTCTACGTTGACGTTAACCATAATGGCGTCTTGGATGACGGCGAACCAAGCACTCGCACTCGTGGCGACAACACAGCAACACCGCAGATCGACGAGACCGGCACGTACGTGCTCGAAAACGTACGCCCGGGATGGACGATCGTGCGCGAGATTATCCCCGACGGCTACCGGCAGACCTTTCCTGCGGGCTTGATCTATTTCGATGTGCCCGGCTCCGATCCGGACGTGAACCCCGGCATTGCCAATCCCGACGGAACTCCCGTTGGCATCCTTCCGCCCTATTTTCCTGATGCGCACTATTTGCTGCTCCCGTCAGGTGGGCGATTGGACGGGATCGATTTTGGAAATCAGCAACTGAAGAATTCAGCCAGCGTGCACGGGTTTGTCTGGAGCGATCTCAATAGCGATGGTCGTCGCGATCCGAATGAGCCAGGTCTGGGAGGCATTGTTATCTACGCGGATTTGAATCTCAATGGTCGGATGGATAGCGACGAGCCGGCCGTCAAGTCAGATGAAGACAACCCGGTAACCGATTTCTACGACGCTGGCTTTTACGTGCTGGATGGTTTGCGTGGCGGTCCG
>JAGQPD010001268.1 GCA_020426865.1 Planctomycetales bacterium | reverse complement strand
CTTCACCCCAACGCCAGTTGCAACTGGCGAACCGCCTCGTAAACCGCAATCGCCACGCTGTTCGCCAAATTCAAACTGCGCACATTCTCCGTGGTCGGGATCCGCACCCCCTCCCCAGCTTCCCGCACCCCCGCCGGTAACCCCTGCGTCTCGCCACCAAACACCATCACCCCACCTTGCTGGTAGTATACATCTGTATAGTATTGATGGGCGTGGCGGGAAAAAAGCCACATCGGTCGATCGGCCAGGTGCCTGGTGAGCGTGGACCAGTTGTCGACCAGTTCCAGGTGCAGATGCTGCCAATAGTCCAAACCGGCCCGGCGCAGGTAGCGGTCGGTCAGGCGAAACCCGAGTGGCCGGACCATCCACAGCTTCGCGCCGACGGCCACACAGGTACGTGCGATGTTGCCCGCATTCTGCGGAATCTCTGGCTGATACAGCACGACATGCAGCGGGAAACGCGGGGAAACTTGCTTGTCCTGGTCGTCGTTCGGCAAGGCACTTGCTGATGCGTCGTCGGACATACGAGCCGGTTCTAGTGGTAGACTTGCGAATAGATGGGCAGGTGCCGGTAATACACTTCCAACATATAGATCGAAAGACATGTTGTGAAGAGACGTCCGCCGTGGATTCCCCAGCGGTCATCGACGGGAGACCAGCTACCCCGTTCCGGCCCTTCGGTTACCTGATGTTTTGGAACCTCTTGTCGCATCACGGAATTCCATGCTTCCCAGTATTCGCCTTCCATGTGGTGCATGACCTGCGTGGCATAGTACCAATAATAGACGTTTTGATCGCGGTACTCCAGCGGATGTTTGGAGACATAGTCCACGCCGCTAAGCATCCGCTCGTCATCGCGGCGCCATCCCAAGTATTGTCGGCACAGTAGACCTTCGGCGGTCATCGTGGGGGTACCTACCGAGTTGGGTCGGTACCCATACCGGGAACCGTATTCCGAGGACGCCATGTCCAAATACGCCGAGATTTTTTTCAGGGTATCCGCCGGCACCTCCAGTTTGGCCATGCGTCCGCTTTGCAGCGCCATCATGACCCACCCCGTGACCGACGTATCTGAGTCATTTCCGGGAACGTACCGCCAGCCGCCGATGGAGTCTTGTGTTTCAAGCAGATACTGGATCGCGGCCTCGGCCGGCTTACGATATTGTTCGTCATCGGTCATGCCGTAGAGTTCGCAGATGGCAATTGTGGCCTGGGCGTGCGAGTAGAAACGGTGATTGTGATCCCCGGACGTGAAGAATGAACCATTGCGTTCTTGCTTCTTCAGCATGTAGTTCCATCCACGTTCGACAACTTCACTATATTTCCCGCTGCGATGCGTATGACCGTCACCTTGGAACGCCAGAAGTGCCATGGCGGTGGCAGCGCATCTGTTTTCCGACGGACCCGCGTTGGAGTAGGGACCGACCAGCGACCAACTGCCATCGGAGGATTGTTTTCGTGCCAGCCATTCAAGGCCAAGTTCCACGGCGGCTTGCGTCGTGGCATTGCCACCGTAAGCCGCCATCAATGCTCGTTTCATCCCCTTCTCACGTCCGGTCAATGCCATGCCAACATCGGGTGCGTCCAGGTTGGTCGTCATCGATGTGGCTAGTGGCGAAATGTTGACCGATGGAGGCGCCGCCAGTGGATCAGCGGCCTCTGGCAAAATCGATTCGGAAATCTTTTCCTGAAGCGCCGGAGTCTCATCCAGCCCGGCAACTCGTAGCGTAGGCGTCTCTAGCTGTTCGCCACGATGCTCCGCAAATACCGCTTCGAATTGTAAAGACGGAACAATCCGGGGCGCGATGTAGATCAGGCCAAGCACGATCAGCACTAGCATATGAACGATGGAGCTGATCAACCACGGTGGCGCCGAACGGACCAGGAAGCGAGTGCTCGGATCCCAGTCCTCGGCCTCGTCGTCTGCTGGATCATTGACATGTTCATGGGACGACCGCGACGTGGAGTCTGTCGTTGGATCGGTAGTGACGACCGATATCGTGCGTGGAACCTCGGAAGACGTTAGCGGAATTGGCCGAGCCACGGGGACGGGGCGGCTCACGGGCACCGCCTGCGACATCGCCGAAAAGGGCTCGGATGTCGTCGTTACGACGGCGTGTCGATGCAATGGTGGCGTCAGCGGCACCGCCGTCGGTATCGGCAATTTTTGCGCGACGGCCGGAGGGGCAGCGTCCGACGGCGCAGGATGGCGACCGGGTAGATCGGGACTCGACATTATCGGGCAACCCCTTCTCAAGCCAACAAGATCTGGCAGATGCAACGGGAGACCGAGCCGGTTCCGGACGGCGCGGGCCCCAAAAGCGAAGCACCTCACTTGTTTTAAGTCTAACGGGATGAGCAACTTGCGCCAAGAAAACTTCACAAAACGTCGGCCAAAACACAGGAAATCACCATGACACACCTATCGCGGCGGCTGAGGCCGGTCCTGATTGTGCGGAATATAATGATAAGGCGTCTGCTAATACCTGGCAGGATCATAAGGGTGAACGTAACGTTCACGATTTCCATTTGGCGAATGAGACTGAATTTGAAGTGGCATCGCGGACGATAGAACGAATTCCAGCTCGGCAGCGTTCTTTCGATCCTGATGATCCTTGCGAATCTGTCGACACTCCGATCAATTCCGCAGGAATTACCCGGACCGCCGTAACAGGCCTTTCGAGGATTTCGAAATTCGATAGAATACGGGAACAACTGACGCGGGGTGGAGCAGCCCG
>JAGQPD010000047.1 GCA_020426865.1 Planctomycetales bacterium | reverse complement strand
TGAGTATTCCGGAAACCGGGTCACTACCGACGATCCACCTTGCTCCACAACTTACGAGCATGCTGAATCGATTGGAA
Source organism: Planctomycetales bacterium (assembly GCA_020426865.1). Lineage (GTDB taxonomy): Bacteria > Planctomycetota > Planctomycetia > Pirellulales > Pirellulaceae > JAGQPD01. Next base: position 13,841 of record JAGQPD010000047.1, on the reverse strand, counting down.
TCGTCGACGGCGGTCGGCAAGGGGCCTCAATTGGAGGACGTCGCCCGGCAATTCGAAGGAACGTTCATCTCGATGCTACTGAAGGAGATGCGACAGACGCTCTCGGGAGATGGTTTCTTCGCCGGCGACAAGACGGATACCTACGGTAGTCTCTTTGACATGTTCATGGGCCAGCACCTGTCGCAGGCAGGTGGTCTAGGCATCGAACGTGCTTTACTCAAGTATCAGGAAAACTCGCTTTCAGCTCGAGCGGCAAAAAATGAATAGTCACGACACGTACGATTCGGACATACTTCACGAGCTTGCGGCTACTTGCCTACGGCACTTCCAGCAAGAAGAGAGGGCGTTACTGCGAGTATACGAGTCTGCGCTTGCCATCCGTGACGCTCTTCGTTGTCAGCAATCGATCGACTTGCAGCCCTTGACAGAGCGACAAGAGGAGGCAGCAGCGGAATCGCGCGCCTTACGATCGTGTCGGGACGAATTGCGACTTCAGTTGTCCGCGGTTCTCGCGATTGGATTCGACGAGGCCACGATTGCCGGCCTTGCCAACCAGCTTCCTCCCGACAGGGGGGGTTCGCTGTTAGAACTACGTGATCGGCTGAGACAACTTTCGTTAGATATTGAGCGAGTGGCGGTAGGAAACGCGGTCCTGCTGCGCAGCCGGCTTGAAATGTTTGAGCAATTGCTAACCTCGCTGACCGGCAGTGACGCACACTCGCAACGATACGCTCCCACTGGCCAGCGGGAGGCGGCGGCCAGTCGCTCCATCATGCAGGCGAGGTGCTAACATGACCGCTGACTTCTCCGTTGGACTTAGCGCTCTTCAGGCAGCGCGAACTGGCTTGGACGTTGTGGCACAGAATGTGGCCAATGCCAATACGCCGGGATACCACCGTCAGATCACGCGATTGGTGGACAAGATGCCCGTGGAACTACGGGGCTTCTTCATCGGCACCGGCGTCGAAGTTGGGCACATCGATCGGGCGCGCCACGAAATGCTGGAACAATCCCTGACGAAGGGGATTTACCGCCAGTCCGCTGCCGACACCGAATTGGCAGCCGCACGGCAAATTGAGGCGGTCCTGGGGACCGGCAGTGGCGCTTTTAGCGATCGACTGCAGCAGTTTTTTGAAAGTCTCGAAGCTCTGTCCGCCCGCCCTCACGATCCAGTATTACGTCAATCCACTGTCGACCGAGCCAACGAGGTGACCGTTTCTTTGCGTGACATGTCCAGTCAACTGGACCGCATGGTCTTCGACCTGGACCAGCAGGTCCAGGACACGGTAGCCCGTATCAACGACATTGGAGCCGAGATTGCGTCTCTCAATGATTCCATTCGCGAGGCAAAAGCGCGGGGGTTGTACCCCAACGACATGCAGGACAAACGCGATCAGCTCGTCAATGATCTCGCCCAATACGTTGACGTACGACTGGACAACGTCCACGATGTCGTTCAAGTTGCCAACGCCGGCAGCTTGATCAGCACCGGCGATCGAACCGCTTTGAATGTACAAATCGATCAAGACGAAATCCGCGTTACCCGCAAAGGGGATGACGAACACACGTTGACCATCGGCGGCGGCAAATTGGCCGGTCTGCTTAATGTTCGAAATCAGCTTATTCCGCAATTCCAGGAGCGTCTCGATCTCGTCGCGGACGGATTGACGAGTACCATCGATGGCCAACACGCTGTTGGTATTGGTATTGAGGGGCGATTCACGTCACTGCACAGTGGCCGACACGTCAGTGACGGGACAGTACCGTTGTCAACATTGGATTTGGACTATCCCGTGGACTCCGGGACGCTTTTCGTCGGCGTTACGGATGAAGCGACTGGTATTCGAACCCTTCACGAAATCACGATCGACCCTGACGGTCAGTCATTGCTGGATATCGCCGACCAGTTCAACGCCATTGCTCACCTTCGAGGTCGAGTTGATTTGAATCAGGGGATGCTCGCCATTTCAACTGACGAGGGCTATTCCTTCGATTTCACCGGCTTGCCGGCCACCGGATTCCTGGCATCCGCGGGCGCCAACGCCCCGACCGTGGATGTGGCCGGCGCGTTTACCAGCCCAATCGATGATCAACTGCAGGTAACGTTCACAACCGATGGCGCCATCGGAACAACCGAAGACTTGATCGCCGAAGTACGTGATTCGGCGGGCTCCGTCATCGCGACATTGCCCGTGGGTGCCGGTTACGAGGCTGGACGACCACTCGAAATTGGCAACGGGATGACGATCTCCTTCAGCTCCGGAGATGTGGCAAACGGCGACTCATTCTCGGTACAGGCCGTCAGCCGCTCAGACTCGAGCGGCATACTCACGTCGCTGGGAATTAATACACTGTTCACCGGGTCCGGGGCTTCAAATCTAAACATCAACGCGCAACTTCTGGAGAATCCGGCGTTGCTGGCGACTTCACGGACTGGACTGCCGGCCGACGGAACAAACCTGGCTTCGATGATCGCGCTACGCGATGCTGCCGTGATGTCTAACGGGAGACTCACGATCGAAGAGCACTTTGCTGAGACGTTGTCGCAGGCTGGAAGTAAAGTGCAAACGCTCGCCGAAGACCAGGACCACCTGCAGTTAATTCATGACAGTCTGCTCGAACAACGCAACTCCATTTCCGGCGTCGACACCAACGAAGAATTGGTCCGCATGCTGCAGTACCAGCAGGCATTCCAAGCCGCTGCTCGCTACATCCAGACGTTGGCTGAGACCTCCAATGAACTATTTCGAATACTGGGATAGGCCACCATGAACCTGCGCGTTACAAGTCAAAACATCACAGCTCAGGCGATCAAGTACTCGCAATCGCACGGCTCAACGATTTCCCGTTTGCAGCAACAGATCGCCACGGGACGCCGCATCAACCGTCCGTCTGACGATCCGTCCATCACGCGGGCGTTACTGTCGGACAAACTGGCAGTCAGCCGAGTTGACGTGCAAGTAGGCAACATCGAAGCGGCTCGGAACCGACTGAATGTCAGTGTCAGCCAACTTCTGTCGGCAAACGAGCTACTTGTAAGGGCCAAGGACATCGCTCTGGAGAGTCCGCAAGAGTTCGATCGTGCATTGTTGGCCGACCAGGTTGACGTCATGTTGAACGAGTTGGTCAACATTGCCAATACGCAAGTGGACGGTGAGTACTTGTTCTCCGGCACGGCGATCGAAACACAACCATTCCAACTCGTTCGGTCCGCGGACGGATCTCATGTCCAATACCGAGGCGCACAAGACCGGTCTCAGATCGTCGTCGGTTTTGAGCTTGCTGTCGATGTACTATTCGCGGGGGATGAGGTGTTTGCGTCGACGAGTCGTCGGCCGACGGAATTTCTTGGGCAGACGGGGGCACAGGCAGGAAAAGGGACCGACACGGCGTCGGGGCGCGGCCAACTGGTCGTACGACACGGGGCGACATCGTACGATGCCGGTTCGGGTGTCGTGCCAAGCGCGAGCAGTCCCACAAACGATACGATTGTCGGAGCAGCGGGTGCCCACAAGCTGACGGTCAACGACCTCAGCGGCAACGGGACCTCGGGAGTCGTGACACTCAACGACGGCATTGCGGTCCCCTTTTCCAGTGCCGATACAGACCTGGAGGTGGTCGGCCCCAAAGGGGAACGCGTGTTTATTGACATGAGCGCGATTACGGCGGGATTTAACGGTACCGTCGCCATTACGTCAACCGGCACGCTGTCCGTCGATGGAGGGGCGACGGAGTTTCCTATCGACGGCTCGGACAACCAACAGCTGGTCAATTCCACGACAGGCAAGATAACGCATGTCGACACCACGAGTCTTCGCTTTACGGGAATCGAAGCCCTGGAATATCCGGGATCAGCAAGTGCCTTCCAGGCGTTGATCGACCTACGGGACGTGCTGACCGACCCGACGCTATCTGAGTCCGAGGTGGCAAGTGCCTTGTCGCACCGCATCGGCGATTTGGATCGCGTTCGAGAAGGCGTCATGAAGGTCGTCGGAAAGCAGTCGACGACGCTTGAATCATTGGACATGATTCAGGAACGACACGAAGACATACAACTGGAGATGCAACGGATCGTATCCGATCTAGAATCGACCGACCTAGCCGAGGCGATCGTGCAGCTGCAATCCGAGCAGACCATGCTGCAGCTGACGTATGCCACATCGCTATCGTTATTTGACCTGAGTCTCTTGAACTTTCTCCGCTAACCTTAGAAACCAATTACGGCAGATATCATGGAAGAACAAGCCGTCAATCGCGGTTACCTGAGAATCGATCAGGCACATACGTGCGCGCGCGTCATCCAACTGTGCCGTCGTGACGAAGTCGACCTGCCGCATGTTTGCCGCATTGTCGTTAGTGACCAGACGTTGGTGGACGCAGTCTTGACCGAAGCGAATGCGATGCGGATGGGTACTCGAGCCCCCATTCGCACGGTCGAGCACGCGGCGTCATTCCTGGGCGCCCGTCGCGTTGCGAGAATTGCGGAAACGTGTTTGCGTGAGCGCAACCTAACCGAATTGGTTCCCACGTATTTGCGCGCCTACATCGATCGCCAATGGCGTGTCGATCAACCCACCCCCCCTGACACCCTGCTCTAACGACACGACTGAGGATACGTTATGGACATTGCAACCGTTATCGGCCTCGTGTTAGGCATGGGGCTGATCCTTAGCTCAATCGCCATGGGTAGCGGGGGCTTGACGCCTTTTATCGACATCCCATCGGGAATGATCGTGATCGGCGGCGCCTTTGCTGCTATTTTGATCAGCTTTCCCCTGAAATCGGTCCTGAGCCTGGGAGGGATCGTCAAGAACTGTTTTCTCAGTTCCCTCCCCTCCACAAAACAGGTAATTGAACAATTCAACGACATTGCGGCCATTGCCCGCCGCGACGGTCTTCTGGCACTCGAAAACAAGCTTCCGGAAGTCAAGGACCGATTCATGTATCGCGGCCTGGAAATGGTCATCGGAGGTACGGCGAAGGAAGATTTGCAGTCCGTGATGGAAACTGAGATCAGCTACGTCGAGGAGCGGCACAAAGTGGGAAAGAAGATCATTGACATGATTGGTGCGGCAGCTCCAGCGTTCGGGATGATCGGTACCCTCGTCGGTCTGGTGCAGATGCTCGGTACGCTCGATGACCCCAGCAAAATCGGTGGCGGTATGGCCGTTGCCTTGCTTACGACACTGTATGGTGCAGTCGTCGCGAACCTCTTCTGTATCCCCCTGGCATCGAAATTGGAGGCCCGCAGTAAGGAAGAGATCCTCATTCGTGAGCTGATGTTGGTCGGATTGCTCTGCCTGATCGAAGGACAAACGCCCCGAGCCCTGCAAGAACGGCTGATCGCTTTCTTGTCGCCTAAAGATCGACCGCGCGACGAATCGCAAACCGCCGCATAAGGAATTGACACCATGGCACGCGAACAGGCCCCGGAGGAACCTCAGAGTGATGTCCCGATCTGGTTCCTTACCTATAGCGACGTAATCACCCTGCTCATGACGTTCTTCATCCTGCTGTTGACGTTCGCCACGACCGAACCAGAACGCTTCGAGCAAATGCAGGTCACTCTGTTCGGCGGTGGCGGTGCGACCGGCGTCGCGGGAAAAAGTGCCGGCCCGCTCGACAAAGATTCCATCCTCCTGCGAGTTCGCCCCACCTCCGGTCGAATTACAAATCGTGGTTCCGAGACCCCCCCCATCGACTCGGACCCAACGCTCGAGACGCTCTCCGCCGGACTCGAATCGCTCGAGCAACAAAACACTCATGACCCGTCAGCTACCAGCGAAATCACCATGCAACTCTCGCTGCTGATCGATAGCCAGGCCAACGTCACGTCGGCAGGCGCCCAACGAATGCGGATGTTCGCTAAACAACTTCGCAAAGGACCGTTTGTAATGTCACTGAGCGTCGGACGCGACGAAGACGTCGCTGCAGCGATGACCTTGGCGCTCTACGTCGTAGAAAAGGAAGGGATTCCTTGTGGCAAAGTCGGCGTGACGCGATCGTTTGACGACCGCCAAACAAGCGAACTGACCGTTGTCTTCTCACGTCAATTCGGAGAGTGACCCTTCTATGGCCAAGAAGCAAAAAGAACCAGACAAGGGACCAAGCAACGCGTATCTGCTTTCGTTCGGCGATACCATGACCACTCTGCTGGCCTTCTTTATCGTGCTGAATTCACTCGCCGAAGAACAAACCGGAGCAAACCTCTACACAGGAACGGGGTCCTTCATTCGCGTGATGAACTCACTGGGATTGCCGGGAGCACTCAGCGGCGACACGACGAAGAACCCAATTGCCAAGAGTGAAACCAATCCCCTCTACATGGCACCTGACGACGACAACAATCCGCCCGACGCCAATGGCTCTGGCCCCGACGCAAATGATGACGGTCTCCGAGTGATCGACCGAGAACAAGATGAGTTCGATCGGTTCATGAATGAAATGGAGCGACTTGCCAATGTCGAAAAAAAGCCGGATACCGAAGGGGAAGCGGTTTTTGATTTCTTCAACAAACTAAACCCTCAAGCTCCCTATCTGTCGCCAGCTTACCAAGGGGCCATGTCGCAAGTCCTTCCTCTCCTTCGACGCGAAGGTTACCAGGTGGAAGTGATCGTCTGGGCCACAACGCCCAGTCCCACGGCGTGGACACGGGCAACCGAGCAGGCTCGCAGCATCGGCACGGATCTCGGAAACATGGCCCGCATCCCGGCCGGCAAACGATCACGCATCGCGACCGTTGGCCGCCCATGGATTGATAGCGTCGCCAAACGCCCGGTAATGACCATCGTCTGCCGCAGGCGATCGTCCGACTAACGGGATCCAGAAGCCAGCCCTCGGGAGACTTGCCGGCAAAGTCAACGTAATCCTCAAGTTTTAACACGCGTCACGTCGATGTAGACCCGGGAATCGTTGGGCAGATAGATTCCGCTAACGCTAGCTGAGGGCAGATCGATGGAGACACAAAGTCCCGACTTTGTGGGGGCCGCGGAACAGATCATTCATTCCGGTGCCGTAGAAGGCATGGCGCCCCCTTTGCAAGTGGCGCTGTTTCTCGCCGGATTCGCATTGCTGACGACGTTGCTGGTGAGCATGACCGCATTCACGCGGATCGTGATCGTGCTGTCGTTTGTCCGCCGGGCACTGACAACACAGGAGATCCCGCCCAACCCCGTCATCATGGGGCTGGCAATGTTTCTCACACTGTTTGTCATGCGACCCACGATCGACGCGATCATGACAGACGCAGTGAACCCCTATCTCAGGGAGACGGATCCTCTTTCGATGCCAGAGGCATGGGCCGCAGGTTCGAAAGTCGTTCGGAATTTCATGATCACACAAACCCGCACACAGGAATTGTCGCTGTTTATCCTTCTCAGCGGCATCGAAACACCTTACGATGAAAATGATATTCCGTTGCGTGTCCTCGTTCCGGCATTCATGGTCAGCGAACTGAAGACGGCCTTTATCATGGGATTTTGTATCTACGTACCATTCTTGTTGATCGACCTTGTCGTGTCGACCGTCCTGATGTCGCTGGGGATGATGATGATGCCACCCGCCATGATGTCGTTGCCATTTAAGATTCTACTTTTTGTCCTGGTTGACGGCTGGCAGTTGATCGCAAGTGCTTTAAGCGTAAGTTTTGGTTGACGCGTGCAATCTGCCAACGAAGAAGCAAGGAGCAGGATCACCATGGACATGGCCACGGTCAGCGTCATCAGCCGCGACATACTCTACACCGCCATTTTGCTGTCAGCACCGACGGTGTTAACGAGTTTGCTGGTGGGGGTCATGATCAGCATCCTCCAAACAGTAACGAGCATTCAGGAGCAAACACTCAGCCTGGCGCCTCGGATGATGGCGGCGAGCCTGGTATTGATCATAACACTTCCCTGGTCGCTGAAGGTTCTAGCCGCATTTACCGAACGCATGATTACAATGGCAGCTGGTGCGGGGCCATGATCGAACAAACCGTAATTACCTTGATCCTCGTGCTGTCTCGCATCGGCAGTTTTCTTGTCGCGGCACCCGTGTACGGCGGTGGCTTCGCGCCGCGCATGGTGAAGATTGGACTCGTTTTCGCCCTGGCCGTCATGTGGATGGGAAGTGGGACCGTCGAGCCGGTGAATCAGGATTCGACAGCTGTCATCGGTTGGTTGGGACTGGGGATTGCCACCGTTCGAGAATGTGTACTGGGGGCCACGATCGGCTACTGTTTTGGGCTGCTACTGGAACCCGCACGAATCGCCGGCGCTTATATTGGGCAGGAAATGGGCCTTACGTTGGCCACGGTCGTCGATCCGGGACAGAACACGTCCAGTAACGTGTTCGGCCAGTTGTTGGAAACCATCGCGATCCTGCTATGCCTGGGCGCAGACACTCATTTAATCGTCCTCGTCGGCTTGCACATGACCTTCGAGCTCTGGCCCTGCGGTTCCCCATTGCCCCACTTACCGTTATTGGAAATCGTCCACGATACGTCCGCGATCCACCAATGGGGACTTCTGATCGCGGCACCCGTCGGTATCTGTACGTTCCTGACACTCATTATCCTGGCACTGACGATGAAGACCTCGCCACAGCTAAACCTGTTCTCAGTCGGGTTTTCCGTACGACTGGCGGCCGGCCTGGTTGCCATGTTCGTTCTAATTCCGGTGTGCTTGCATGCCATCATGCGTGTCCTGCTTCAGGCCGACGTCATCATTGAGCGAATGGTCTTTTGAGCCCAATAAGGTTGCGACAGACAGCAGATGGCTGACACTAGTGACGGTTCACGGACAGAAGCACCGAGTCAACGCAAGCGTGACGAGTCGCGGCGTAAGGGGCGAGTCGCCTACAGCAGCGACCTTGGCAGCGGGCTGGCGTTGTTGGGGGCCATGGGTTATCTAAGGATGTCAGGCCAGTGGTTGGGGCAATACCTGCAACAGATCATGGTCCACGAATTCCAGTCGATGTCCCACATCGATTTTGGCAATCTTCAGACGTCAACGTTCGCGACATCGTTGTTGACCCACTTGTTTCAATCCGCCGGGATGTTGGTCCTCGGCCTGTTTTGCCTCAACGCCATCTCCGGCGGGCTGCAAGCGGGCTTCTTGTTCGCGGTAGAACCGCTACTGCCGAATTGGGAAAAACTGAATCCAATCAACGGAGCCAAGCGCATCTTCTCACTTCGCGCAGTCGTTCGCGGCCTGCAGAGCCTGGCGAAATTGCTGCTCGTCGCTGCCGTCGTACTCTGGCAATTGCGCAGTGCTGGCCCGATGTTGCAGGCCGCCAGTAGTGGATCGTTAGCAAGCTGCCTGACCTCGGGTTGGAATCTGGCAATCGACATTGGCCTGGCCGTTGCATTGACCCTGGTGATCCTTGGCATTTCCGATTACGCCTATCAATGGTGGCAGCATGAACAAGAATTGAAAATGACGCGACAGGAGGCGAAGGACGAGCGGAAGCAGGATGAGGGCGACCCGCACCTTAAAGCGCGTTTACGAAAGCTACAGCGCGAGGTTGCTCGCGGCCAGATGTTGCGCGACGTCCCCAAATCGACGGTCGTCATAACCAACCCGACCCACTACGCCGTCGCCCTGCAATACGAGCGGGATTCGATGGAAGCTCCACGCGTTGTCGCCAAGGGGCGAGATCGGTGGGCTTTGCGGATCATGGAAATCGCAAGACAACATGGCGTCGAAGTCGTTCAAAACCCACCCATCGCCCGTGCACTATACGCGTCATTGGAAGTCGGACAAGAAATCACGCCGGCCTTCTACCAGGCGATTTCGGAAATCCTCGCCTATGTTTATCGACTGCGACGCGCCGCGTAGCTTGTTGAGCCTGGCAAGTGTCATGACGACGGTCTATTCGTCAACATCGTCGCCATCGCTGCAAGTGGACCGGCGTTTCGACGCAAGTCTTTACCAGCTTCGTCGATAACTCCTAAGCAGGTGTTTCCCCTCGCCGCTTAAACCAAAGGTAGATACGATGGCCAATCTTGAAGCAGACGTACTGGGAATTTGTCCACAAGACTATCACTTGCCCAATGACATCGTTGATCACTTATTGTGCCACTTCTCCGACGGCCCGTTGCTATCGGACGTGGCGGCCAAGGCCATCGTCATTGCCGAGAATCCGACATCCAGTGTCCGTGACATCACGCTGGTCATTGAATCGGATCCGTCACTTGCGATGCGGATTCTAAGAATTGCCAACTCTGTTCTCTATTCGCCGGCCACACCGATCTTGAGCCTGGAGAATGCGATTGCGAGGATCGGATTTCGTGAATGCACAAGCATCATCTACGCGTCGTGTATCGCGCGGATGCTGGAGAAATCGACCCTGGCCGACGAATGGACCCGCACAGTGCTACGCGACCATGCGTTTTCCACGGCCATCCTCTCACGTCATCTCAATGAACTCCTTTCACTCGGCTATCAGGGTGAGGATTTTACCTGCGGCCTACTGCACGACCTGGGTCGCATCTTGATTGCCTCGTACAGTCCGTCGATCTTCCAGGCTGGCGACGACTTGACCTTCGGCGACGAGTCAATGCAAGTTACCCACGAAGATCGGCTGTGGGGAAGCAACCACTGCGAAGTTGGCGCAGTGTTCGTCGCGAGATCAGGACTTCCTGCCGCCGCAGTGGATGTCATTCGGCACCATCATGCACCGGCAGAAGAACCACACCCCCCGTTGGTAACGCTCGTCGCGGCCGCCGATCACGCCGCGAATTCACTCGTCTGCCGCACCTACACCGGCACGTACGATCCATCCACCAACGAGTATTTCTCGGAGCTCATCAGTCATCGATCGCCGGCCGAGCGGGCAACGCTGCTGGAACAATTCATCGAATTGATCGGGCAAACCAACGACGCCACGTCACAGATGATCGCGGCATTCTGCAGCTAGCGGCCACGTCTGCGAAACAATAACAGAACACTCCCCGCCATCAGGGCGAACGCGGCGGGTTCCGGCACCACATGCGCAGTTGGACGGGATAGCTGGCTGTCGCTCGTGACCATCAGGTTGTCGAACAAAGAGAAACTCAGCTCCGGTCGGACCGATACCGACTCGAAAATGTCGGCCATCAATAGTGAAACGGAGCCTGACATGTTCACCACCTCGCCACCATTGCTGTTGTCGATCGTCCCAATCACTAATGACTTTCCCGACTTCTCACTGCGCAGGCTGAAAGTAGCCAGGCCCATATCGGGTGTCACGCCAGCCCCTACGGCATTCGTATCGACATCGACCGTTACCGTTACCCATTGAAACCCAACGGCCCCGGCGGGGGCCTGCCCCTCCTGATCCTCTCCCGGGAGATCCTCCCCAGTGTTACCGAAGTTGTCTTTCCAGATCGTGTAGTCGGCCGCGTCAATCAACTGGTTGCGATTCCCATCCGCCGACAATTGTTGCGAGGAACCAAATGTGTCTTTCCAAACAGTGTAGTCCGCTGCATCGACGTGCCGATTCGCGTTGTAATCCCCTTCCAGTTCATCGGTCAGGCTGAATCCGGGAAAGACATCTTGTAACGGCGGGTTTCCGTTGTCGTTAGCGTCATCCTCCGTACCAATCGCATACTGTCCGCTGGAAGGCAATTGTTCGAAGTTGTCTTTGTACAACCGAAAATCTCGCAATGCGCCTCCGTCTCCTGAGAAATAGAGCGAGGCCCCCGACGAAGCCTCAATGGCGTTTGGGACAACATTCTGGCTGCCAAAGAAAAAACCGTGATGTCCGACACCGATGCCCGCAAATTCCGTCGTCCCAACCCCATTCGGTTCCCAAGCATAGTTCATCCAAACGTCGACCTGCACCGTATATCGCCCCTGAAAAGCAGGATCGAAATGGACCGCCGCCAACTCGCTTTCCGCGCCGGGCAGATGATTGTTGACGTCTACCCTGAGCCCTACCGTATCACTGCCGTTCGGCGCCGGTGGGATCCCCAATTGTGAATAGTCGAAGCCAAATTGAGCTGTCGTATCGCTGTCACGCAGCACGTCGCCCGATAATCCGCCCGACCAACCGCCACCGTCGGAGAAATCGTCCACGTACAATACTTGGCTCACGCCACGTGAAGGACAAACCACGCCAAGCCACAAGGCCAACATCGACAAGACCAACATCCATAACGCCTCGCCCCGCAGCGCTGACCACCACGCAGGCACATTGGCCAAAGTCACGACTTGTGCGAGCACCAACGGAATCGGCTCCCTGGTTCGGGTCGCGACCACGTCAACGGCGAATGCCTGGTGTTCCGCCTTCATCGAATCGGCTCCCGGGAACGTAATTGAGGATTTCGGACAGCAGGCCGGACAGCAGGCAGACAAGCCGACGCCACCCCTCCTATCTCAACCCTATAGGTTAGCAGCAGGCGGCGGCCGGTTGAAGTCTCGGAGAAGAAAAACTCGCAAAAAACGCCCTTACAAACCGTCCGCCGCACGGAAACACGCCTAGCACGCTCCCGTCCCCGATCCACCGCACGCAGCACGCCGGCAACCCGTCGTTTCCGGGATCGCGATCGGTCGCCCCAGCAACCGACGAGCAGCAAGCCACGCGAAACACTCGGCCTCTAACGTATCCGGACTCAATCCACGTTGGCTGACGTTTTCCACTACCTGAAAATGTTGACGGAGCATCTCCATGATCACAGGGTGATGCACACCACCGCCGCTTACCCACAATTTCGACGGGATTGCCGGCAAACCACCTGTCGCACGTACGACTGCCTGCACCGTCACGGCACATAGCGTGGCGGCACCGTCCTCCACCGACAATCCCGATACGTCGACGTGGTCGAAATCGTAACGGTCGGCTGATTTTGGGAGCGGAGACCGAAAGAACTCCGTGTCCAACGCCGCTTCCACGATCGGCCAATTCACATTCCCCGACGCAGCCAAATGCCCGTCGCGGTCGTGCGGTAGATTGGCCATCTCCTGTGCCCATTCGTCCAATAATCCGCAGCCCGGACCACAATCACCAGCAATAATCGCCTGACCGTCACCTAGCCACGTGACATTTGCCACACCACCCAAATTCAGAACCATCGTCGGCTTCGCGTCGTTGGCAAAAATCGCCTGATGAAACATCGCTGCCAGCGGAGCACCATGTCCCCCTAATACCATGTCGTGCCGGCGAAAATCCGTGATCACCGGAACTCCCGTCGCCTCGTGCAGCATCCAAGGATTGCCAATCTGCAACGTCAACCCTTCCGTCGGTACATGCCGAATGGTATGCCCATGAAACCCAATCACCTCCACCGGCCGGTCGCCCGGAACGGGACGCTTCAGTAGTTCCAGCAATGCCTCCGCGTGATGCCGAGATAATTCCTTTTCCAATCGCAAGAGCTCAATGATCGGCACATCGTGCTGCGACGCCTCCAAGACCCGCCAACGCAAATCGTCCGAATAGGGCAATGTCAGGCCACCGAGCAGCTGAATTTCGTTTTCGCCATCGGTATCCAGGATCGCCGCGTCAACGCCATCCCCCGACGTTCCACTCATCAACCCCAAGGCTCGTATGATCCGCGATTCACTCACGACTGTCGTCTTTCTCTTGTGGCACCACCCCGGCTCGGCAAAGCTCCACGTCGACCGCCCTGGCGGTGGCCGAAAAGCTTTCCCCCGTGCGTTTAGATTAGCGTATCGCCGCGGGGGGCAAAGTGCAACAAAGCGCAAAAATATCTTGCTATTGCGCACAAATGACGATTCATCGATTACAATGATAGGGGCCGAACGCCAATGGCGGATCTCGCCCCTGGCGACAAGGCCAACAAGCGAACCACTATGTCGCAGCTAGGAACGAGGAAACAAGTACGATGGAAGTCCTCCGCCGACCCGGGGACCGGCACGATC
>JAGQPD010001267.1 GCA_020426865.1 Planctomycetales bacterium | reverse complement strand
GATGCCATTGGCCACAGAGGTCTACATGTTTCCCGAATTGGCTCGTCAATCCTTCTATGGCTTGCCCGGGATGTTAGCGGATTCGCTGCCGGACAAGTTTGGCAATCTGCTGATTAACGAGTGGCTCGACCGCATTGGTCGCAGCCGCGACGATTTTTCGCCTGTCGAACGACTCCGTTATGTCGGCACGCGTGCAGTGGGGGCACTGGAATACGAGCCAGCGCTGCGAATGGACAGCGAGAAGTCAGTCGCTGTCGACGTTGCCGAGCTGGTCGGATTGGCGAGTGCCGCAGTGGCACACAAAGAGCGGCTGCAAACGCGATTCACGGGCGAAGGCACCAGCGACCTGGGGGCGGTGCGCGACATCCTCCGAGTTGGCACATCGGCTGGCGGAGCTCGGGCGAAGGCTGTCATCGCTTGGAACGAAGCTACGGGCGAGATTCGGTCGGGCCAGGCACAGGCGCCGCCGGGCTTCGGCTATTGGCTTTTGAAATTTGACGGCGTCTCAGGTAACCGTGACAAGGAGGTGGAAGACCCGCAGGGCCACGGGCTGATCGAGTATGCCTACTACCGCATGGCGGTGGCGGCCGGTATTGAGATGAGCGAAAGTCGGATTCTCCACGAAAACGGTCGCAACCACTTCGTGACCAGGCGATTCGACCGTACTGACAACGGTGCGAAGAACTTCATGCAGTCATTGTGCGCGCTGGGACACTACGACTTCAATCAGGCGGGCGCGTACAGCTATGAGCAGGCAATCGGCGTGGCTCAACAGATTGGTGTCACCCGACACGAACAAGAGCAGCTTTTTCGGCGAGCCGTATTCAATCTATTGGCTCGCAACCAGGACGATCATACCAAAAACATTGCATTTCTGATGGATAAGGAAGCCGAGTGGCGGTTAGCGCCGGCCTTTGATATGACTTATAGTTACAATCCCGCTGGGGCCTGGACGAGTCAACATCAGATGACGCTCAATGGGAAACGCCGTGGATTTGTGATCGAAGACTTTCGCTCGGCCGCCGACCGTTTTCGCTTGTTGCGTGGAAAACGCTTGGATAACTTGCTGCATGAAGTTGATGCGGCGGTGGCCAACTGGCCCGTTTTTGCTCAGGAAGCGGGCGTCCCCACCGGACAAATGGAGGAGATCGGCCGTCATCACCGACGCCTCGACAGAATGCCACGAGAATAGACAGTTGGTAACCCACAGACCAGTCACTTCACGAGTGGAGGTAACGAAATAATGGCCGATATGCGACTATTCAACGACCGCTTCCCGCGGGCGTCACGTTATCACCCGGATTGGGTTGTCGCGGGAATGGGGAGTGCGTCCAACGCGTTGTGGCTTACCGAATGGCTGTGCGAAGAACTCGACCTTCGCCCGGGCATGCGTGTGTTGGATCTTGGTTGCGGCCGAGCGATCTCGTCGATATTTCTCCATCGTGAATTCAACGTGCAAGTGTGGGCGGCCGACCTGTGGTTCAGCCCATCGGAGAACTTTCAACGCGTTCGCGACGCGGGAGCCGACAACGGCGTCTTCCCGATCCATGCCGACGCCCGGTCGCTACCGTTTCCGGCGGAGTTCTTCGACGCGATCGTGGCCGTTGACTCCTACATGTATTATGGCACCGACGATTTTTGCCTTCCCGCGTTGGCCCGTCTCGTAAAACCAGACGGACAGATCGGGATTGCACTGTCGGGACTCATCCAAGATACGCATGGAGAAGTCCCGGCACATTTGCGTTCGTGGTGGGAGCAGGACCAAATGTGGAGTTTTCACACGGCCCGATGGTGGCGACAGCATTGGGAGCGGACGGGAATCTTGGATATCTCCATTGCGGATGCTATGACGGACGGATGGAAGCTATGGCTGGAATCGCTTCGCGCGATCGCCCCCGACAACACGCTGGAGATTGAAGCGTTGGAATCCGACGCTGGCATGTACATCGGTTACGTTCGAGTCGTAGGGCGTCGTCGATCCGCTGCGACGCTGCACGATCCGATCGTGTCGATTCCTGCGCATTATGAGAAGGCGCCGCTGCTTCGATCGTCGTCGGTCTGATGTTCGTCGTCTCTTATCATCCTGCCCC
>JAGQPD010001266.1 GCA_020426865.1 Planctomycetales bacterium | reverse complement strand
ACGGGAGCACTCCCATGGCAATTGCGGGGCCAGGTTCAAACAACATTCGACGGGATCGCTGCTTCCGAGAAGTGGGATATCTCCGCGATTCAGATGCACATTCGCGACTTCCAGGCCAACGGAAATGGCATCGCGATCCAGGAGCCAAACGTCCGTATCGAAGGGCAACTTGTTTGTGACTTGTCGCAGCACCAGCTAACGACCACGTCGCTGTCGATGGCCAGCATTACTGTTGCTTGGCGCGCCGCCAATCTGGGAATTGATTTTGGCGCGGCGCCCCAAGCCACGGGACTGATCGGACTAAGATGCGATGTGGGCAGGCTGGCCCGTGTCTTTGATTCGTCGACAAACACGCCGGCAAACACGCCGGCATACCGGCTGGCCGGACAATTCAACGGACAGGTCAATCTGCAAACGTCGCAGGGAGTCACTAACGCCGTACTGCAAGGCGACGTTGACGACTTTGCGGTCATCGTGCCGGCTGTCGCACCCAACTTGCCGTCGATGCAGTTGGTTCGTCAGACGTCGGCCGCGGTCCCGGTTTGGAACGAACCAAAGATCGGTGTGCTGCTGCAGGCGCGTTACGACAACCAACAAGATACGGCAACCATCGACAATGCGAATCTGACCGGACGGGAGTTGCAAGTGCAAGCGCGTGGGCGGGTCGATCAGTGTTCGAAAACGCCGTTGGTCGATGCCAACGGACAGCTGCAATACAACCTCGACGCGTTGTCGGCCAAATTCTCACCGTTGGTAGGAAACTCGGTCCGTCTGTCGGGAACGCAGGCCTACGATTTCGCCTTGAAAGGACCGTTGCTAGAGACGAGCTCGCTGACCGTCAGCGAACAGGTCAGCGAACAGGCGCCCAATTATGCCACGGTCGCCAAGACCTGGGTGCCAACGCAGTTGACGGCCAAGTCTGGTGTTGGTTGGTCGCGTGCCGAATTCTTCGGTACCGATGTGGGGCCGCTCAATACGGTCGCGAACTTGGCCAACGGAGTCGTGACGACCGATCAACCCGTGGACCTGGCCATCGCCGGTGGCCGTTTGCGGCTGCAGCCGTTGGTTGATCTGAATGCCGTCCGGCCCATGATGAGCATCGTCCCGGGAACCGTCGCCGACCGCGTGGCGATTTCGCCAGAGATGTGTCGCTCGTGGATCAAGTACGTGGCTCCGCTGTTGGCGAATGCCACCAGTGCGGACGGGTTATTCAGCGTCTCACTTTCGCAGGCCAGCGTGCCGGTTGACGAGCCGCTGCGGGCATCGGTGTCGGGCGTGTTCACGATCCATCAAGCACGCGTTCGGCCGGGGCCACTGGCCGAACAACTGGCCGGTACCGCTCGTCAGGTCCTGACGCTCGTCGACCCACAGCAGCAAAACTCGCGATGGCTGGATACGCAACAGTCGCTGGTCGATATTGCCGAACAGAATGTCGAATTCGCCATGGCCGACGGTCGCGTTTTCCATCGTGGTTTGGAGATGATCATCGATGGCGCGGCGGTGCGGACGCAGGGGTGGGTCGCACTGGACCAGACGATGGAATTGGTCGCTGAGGTCCCCATCCGCGACGAGTGGATTGCCAAAGAACGACTACTGGCCGGTTTACGGGGCCAGACGATCCAAGTTCCGATTCATGGTACGCTCACGCAACCCAGACTTGATAACCGTGCGTTGGCCGAGTTGTCGCGGCGCATGGTTGGCAGCGCCGCCGGGTCCCTGTTGCAGGGCGAACTGCAGAAACAGTTGCAGAAACTGCTGCCCGCTCGCTAGCCCGGCAAACGGCATTCGTTATACTGGGCTATCATGAAACTGCACCTTTTAGGAACCGGCGGATATCACCCCAGTGACATCAGGCACACGGCGTGCTTGATGCTGCCTGAAATGGGGGTTGTCTTCGATGCTGGTTCGGCGTTTTATCGCGTGCGGGATCTCATCGAGACCTCACAGCTGGACGTGTTTCTCTCGCACATCCACCTCGATCACGTGATGGGGTTGACGTTTCTGTTTGATGTACTTCATGACAAGGACGTAGCGGATGTGCGAATTCACAGCGAGCCCGAGAAGTTGGCGGCGTTGGAGACGCATCTTTTTCATGAACTGATCTTTCCTAAATTACCTCCGCTACGTTTCGTCCCGCTTGCAGAATCCGTGTCGTTGCCGGGCGGGGCAACGCTGACTCACTTTCCGATCCCGCATCCTGGCGGTTCGCGTGGCTATCGAATCGATTGGCCCGATCGCTCGCTGGCCTATGTCACGGATACCACCGCCATTGCCAATGCGGACTACATTCCGCTGATCCGTGGTGTTGACGTGTTGATTCACGAGTGCTATTTCCCCGATGGCCGCGAAGACTACGCCGAATTGACCGGCCACAGCTGTGCCACACCTGTGGCAAAGGTCGCGAAGGCAGCTAAGGTGGGGCGGCTGGTGCTCGTCCACGTGAACCCCATCACCGGTCAGCACGATCCTATCGGCATCCAGCGAGTTCGCAAGATCTTCCCCAAGGCTACGCTTGGCGTCGACGAAGAAGCGATCGACTTCTAGCGGGCAGTCCCAGCGCGGCTCGGATGGTTGCCTACTGCGTTGGGAACGCTTCGTGCCACGCATTCCAGGCATTGCGAATTGCCAGCCAAGCGGCGGCGACAAGTGCCGCGGTGTAGATCGTCACGGCAAGGGACAAGACGATCTTGTTGCGGATTGAGAACGAGCGGCTGGCCCACAATACCGGCAATCCCAATACACCCGTCGCACCGAATAACAAGACGAGGACGGTCCAAGGCCGATCGAGTTTTTGTGCCGGATTCACCTGAAGCGGCTGACCACACATCGGACAAGCTTGTGAGCCATGAGGTACCTCTTGCTCGCAATGACCACACAATAGATCGGCTTCCTCTGCGGCGTTCTCAACGTTGCCGGATTCCAACATCGTCCATCTCAAGGTGTGCGAGCAGGTAGAGGTGCGCCCGTGCCAATCGGAGCGGGATGGCATCGAGCAAACTTG
>JAGQPD010001265.1 GCA_020426865.1 Planctomycetales bacterium | reverse complement strand
GAAAAGTCTGGCGGACGCCGTGGCACTGCGCGACCGGGCCGTCGACTTGCTCGAAGTGGCCGATCAAACCGACGATGTGGATCGTCGCCGAGCGCTGTTGACATTTGTCATTGTCGGCGGCAATTACACGGGCGTCGAAATCGCGGGGGAATTCAACGAGTTTCTCACTTCCGCGACGCGGTACTATCGGAATGTCAGCCGCGACGACATTCGCATTGTGCTTGTGGATCACGAGGAGCGAATTCTTCACACCCTGGACGAAGAACTCTCCCGGTATGCTTCCGAGCGGCTGCAGCAGCGAGGTGTCCAACTGCACCTCAAAAACACGGTGACGCGGATCGAGGCTCACGCTGCCGAACTTGGGCACGGCGGAACCATACCGGCGTGGACGGTAATCTGGGCGGCGGGCGTCGCGCCCAACCCGCTGCTTTCCAATTTGGAACTGGAGTGCGACGAGCGGGGATATCTCGTATGCCAGGCAGACCTGTCCATGAAAGATCGGGAAGGCGTCTGGGGTATCGGAGATTGCGCGATCAACCCGGACCCACATGGCAAGCCCTATGCACCTACCGCTCAGCACGCCATCCAAGAAGGTCGGCAAGTTGCCCGGAACATTTGTCGCGTGTTACGCAAGCAGCCGACCGAGCCGCTGGTCTATCAGTCACGGGGCATGATGGCCCCGCTGGGTCAACACCAAGCGGTCGCTCGCGTTTTCGGCTGCAGGTTCTCCGGGCTTCCGGCTTGGTTTCTCTGGCGAACATTCTATCTGCTGAAGATGCCCGGCATTGGCAGAAAGCTGAGAGTGATGATGGATTGGACTCTCGACTGGTTCTTTCGCCGCGACTATGTGCAGTTGGGAATTCACAGAACCCATCATCCTGGCGCGGGCGATGCCGGGGATGCCGAGACCGTCGGCGTGGGAAAATGGAACGGCAATGGTTGATTACTTCGGGATATGGAGACATTAGTGTCCTGATCAACGAAGCGGACTAGGGATTGTCACGAAAGTGAAGTTGGAGGCATCTCTTGACTCAAGGTTCATCGAGTTTTTCCAATGTTTCCGACTCGCTTGACGCAGACCGTTTGTCGTGAAGCGATGGTTGTTTCGCAGGCGTGCGCCCAACAAACCATCGTGCGATGGCCACATCGGTGGAGGAATGCAGAATGATCGACAATCCGGCAACACATGCGATCAAATGGAAAAGCCGTCGGCCGTCTGACAAATCACTGTTCAAGATCAGTAGCCCGTAGACCACCGAGGCGAAACCTTTGGGACCGAACCAAGCGGCAACGAGACGCTCCCGCCAGCTCAGACGGCTTCCGAGCAGTGCCAGGCCTAGCGCCAGCGTTCGCGCCACAAGTAATGTCAGAATGATGAACACGCAGTCCGCCACCGTCGTGACCCGAAACAGCTCGACCGATATCAGCACGCCGAACAGCAACAATGCGGCCAGCTTGAGCAGTTCCGCCAAGATTTCGCCGAGACGGTGATACGCATCGCGCACCTCCGGGCTGATCGTGGCCAGAGTGATGCCGCCGATAAAGGCCGCCAGGAACTCGTTCCAGTGCAGCGTGATGGTGATCGCGTAGAGAGTCAAACCGATCGCTAACGCCAAAAGCGGCTTGTATAGTCCGGTCGCTCGCAGAAACCGTTGCCTTTCCAGCTTGACGACCAACCACGGCAAGAGGAATCCGAAGGCAATTCCGCCAACCATTTCGCCCGCCAGGGTCCACAAGTGCGGCGACTTCTCCCTGGCGACCGCCAACATAATGACGACTACCGGCAACGCCAACCCATCATTCACACCGCTTTCCACGTTCAACAATCGACGCAACGGGCGCGGCACGTCTTCGCGCCCCACAATCGCCGCCGCAAATACCGGATCGGTTGGGCTGAGAACGGCCCCGATCAGAAACGACTCCTGCCAATTCAGCCCCACCACAATTCGTGCCAGCAGCGTAATGGAAAGCAACGTCAACGGCATCCCCAGCAGCAGGGCCCGGCCAGGCAGACGCCAAGTCGCCGAGTCCGACCCGCATGCCATCGGTGAAAAGAATGCTGAACAGAGCGAGCGTCGTCAGTATGCTCACGAGTGGATCGTCCACCTCGGGATCAAGCCAACTGCTCCAACCAGCCGCGCATCCTACGAGGAGAAATACGACGGCGGTGGAAAGCACACTGCGGTCGGCCAGTCCGGAAATCAAGACGGCCACCAGCAGCGTTACGGAATAGACAAGCAATAAATTCATACAGGTACCTCGATACGCGAAGCCCACGGTTCGAGTGCCCCGTCGTCCGGACTGCAGGGTACCCACGGGAAAGGCCTTCGCAATTGCCGCGCCAGCGTGATTCGGTAGAGGGCAGACTGGCACAGAATTAGCATTGCTCTCCAGTCAGATTAAGAGGCCGCGCTCGCACCGTGCAAAATGTGAACGATTGGAATGTCACAGCGGTAAGGACTTGACACCCGACCGACAACACAGGAATGGGTCCGTCATGACTAGATTGTTAAAGGAACACCTGGCGTTTGGCGCACCTGGCATCGAACCGCGTTGGACGCGCAGCGACAAGGACGGCATCGGAACGGCATACTCCGCATCGAGCCTTGTTTGGTGGACCCTCTCGGCCGGAATACTCAACGAAGTCTATTTTCCGACGATTGACCACCCGCAGATTCGTGATTTGCAATTCATGGTGACCGACGGCGAAACTTTCTGCCACGATGAGCGCCGGCACACGAAGACGTCAATTGAGCGGCTCTGTGGCGATTCACTGGGCTACCGCATC
>JAGQPD010001264.1 GCA_020426865.1 Planctomycetales bacterium | reverse complement strand
GAGGGGTCCAGATCTGCCGCAACGGAACTCTTGGGTTTGATCGAATTCGTCCCACACGAACTCCGCTACAGCGGCGCGGCTTCCGCCCGACAAGCACGCTGCAGCGGTTGGAAGAATGAAACCCAAGTTACGGAGATTGGGACTCGTCATAGAAACTCTAGGGCCGTGCTACTCTCCACCGGCTCTGGTCACCATCTTGGCAAGCTCTTTCCAGTCGACAAGGTCCATGTGTCGGACGCCGCCGTCGGCCATGAGGAAGCTGAGAGGTTGATTGGGAACGAGATTCACGACGTGAACGTCTTTGGCGTTCATGAAGGCAAAATCTTCCGGCTTTGTCCACTCCACGCAACTTGCGGACTCGACGACCAACAGCGTATTCGAAGTGCCATCGGTAATGTCATGCATCGCGGCACCCTTTTCTTTGCCAAGCACCGTGTTGTCGCCGCTGAAACCGAACATGTTAGTCCACCCAGCCGGTTGGAGATCGGGCGCGTGAGAGCTGCGGTAAATGTCCGGCATCTCGGCCAGCAGTGCCTTGTTGTGCTCACTGTCCCAAGGCTCGTTGACATGGAACTTGTCGTACAACTCCTGATATCCGAGGTACGGTAATAGTGCAACTCGCCAGCTGAATGGTTGAGATGTCAACGTGGAAAGGTAACTCTGGGAGGCAGGAAAACGGCCATACGCATCCACATATTGATGCATGGCTACCCCTATCATGCGCAGTTTGTCGCTCGTTGATATCGAATGCGATTTGTTGGTCGTCTGGTCGTCTGGTGACATTTCGCTAAGCGGCATATCGAGTTGGGGATTGTTTGATGTCTGCCCGGCCATCAAACTCAATCGAAGCTTCTCGACCTCTTCCGCATCAAACCTCCCAGTGATCAAGGCCTTATCGTTTACTTTGGCGAAAATCTTGGGTGCGGCGACCACGCGGTCGTTGAAGAGGATTGCCAGTTGCTTGTTGAGATTTGCACCGGTCAGCTGCAGCATCCGTGTTGCCAAACGCTCATCAAACGTAAGCTCGATATTCGATTGTTTGTCTTCGTGCGAAGTTTTTACTGCGATGATGTGACCTTGGACGTCTTGCCACGGAATCAGATTGTCGTTCAAGTTCGAAATGCGTACGAAGTGTTTGCCGTCGATCGTTACCAGCGAATCATCGTTCAACGTGACACCGTCATCCAGTCGGTGCCATGTGCCGTTGCCGGTGGCGACTCGCACACTCTCTGGAGCTTTTTCCAGCGTTTGTATCAGTTCCTTTCGGTCGTCATCTCGTGGCTTCGACGGGTCCAGTATCGCGAAGGCCAACGGGCGAGCATACGGTTGAGTCGAAGCGGCTGGAAGCGGCGTTCCGTCCGAGCTCGGTCGTGCGTCGGTCGGTGGTGCTCCCATGTTGCCCTCCTCAGCGTATGACAACGGTTTTGTAACAAGACCGTTGATGCACTCAACGAGATATCGGATTTCGTCCGGCGTTAGGTTGCCCGTCAACTTGGCGTGTTGATTGATTGCCGACGAAATGCGAGGCGCGAAGACGACTCTTCCGTCCAATAGGAATGCTAGGTGCTGACCGATATGGTTCCTGGTGAGCACTCGCATGCGTTCGCCCAAATCTTCGTGAAACAGCAGCATGCCACCTTGCATCCCGATCTGCCCGCGAATCTGCTCCCAATAGACGCGACCATCTTGTCGGTTCGTAACGAGCACAAATTTTCGTCCGTTGTGCGTCGTGGATCCTGGTACACTCATGTCGCCCCGTACGAGATACCAAGTGCCGTACGGCGTAACGATGACGCGATCCTGAGGATTATTTTCCAGCGTCGCGCGCAATTGCTCGACCGCCGCCGCCGGCGGCTCGTCCGACGGAATGACGGCGAACGAAAGTGGTTGGAACTTGCCAGGTGAGCTTGTGTGGGGTGGTACCATTC
>JAGQPD010001263.1 GCA_020426865.1 Planctomycetales bacterium | reverse complement strand
CCATCGCGAGCCAATACGTTTCCGTTGCTGATGTCGACACTGAATGCCAGGCGATCAGCAGTCAGTTTGGCGACGAATTGTGGTAGGTCGTCGACGTGGCGCAGCGATTCGGACCCGATGATCCAGCGACTGACATCTGTCAATGTGGGGTGTTCCTGCAACAGATCTTTCCATGATTTGAGATCCGATACGCCGGCGTCGAGCATGACGTGCAGTTGGTGGTCGACAAGCGAGCGGATTTCGTCTGCGTGGGTGCGATGGTGTTGGATCGCGTCTAGGTCTGCCACGTAAATGTCGCTTGTGTGTGCGGTACTGGTCAGAGCAAGTGCCACGTCCAGCGGTTGAGCATTGGGCGCGATCAGGCTCGCAACTGGACGATAACAATCTCGCTTTCCAGCTACGGCGTGTACGACGATACCGTCCCTGAGATCGATCACGGGAATCAATCGTGGCCATGTGGGGCGGATGAGGTCAGTCAAGCGGGAATTCCTCTTCCGCAGCCTGCTGTTGATAGATCGGCATATAGCGGTAGTAAACTTCGAGGATCATCGCGGACAGTGCCGTGCAATACAGCCGGCCACCGGCTCCGTTGGCATGAGCTCCAGAGCCGCCAACAAAGACCCAACTGCCTTTGCGGTGACTGTCTTTTTCCTGAGTTTTTACGAGGAACTCGCGCATCTTCTGATTCCACTCGTCCCACACGGGGCCGCCGTTGTGTCGGAGCACCTGTGTCGCATAGTAGTTGTAGTACATGTCGTTTTCGGAGGGACCCGATTTGGCGAGATATTCGATGCCGTTTTGTAGCCCCGGATGGTCCTGCTTCCATCCCAAGTACATCCGACACAACAGGCCGACCGACGTGGTACTGGGGCGATTCCGCGCCGGTGACGTATAGCCGTAGCGAGCTCCATAGTCTTCCTGCACGGAATCAAGAAAACGCGATGCCATCTTCACCGTCGATGGGGGAACATTCAGATAGGCCATGTGACCGCTCTTGAGGGCCATCAATTGCCATCCGACAACCGATGTATCCCCCGGCTGTCGTGCCCGATATCGCCAGCCGCCGCCGACCGGGTCCTGAGCCCAGACAATTTCGTTGATCGCCATTTGTGCGGGACGAGCCAGTTTTTGATCGTGAGTCATCGCGTAGGCTTCGCACAACACGATCGTTGCCAACCCATGTGAATAGTAGTTTCCTTCATCGACCAGGCTGCCGCGGTCGCCATGGACCTCCATGTTGCGAATCAAGAACGCCAGGCCATATTCGACCGTCTTGCTGTATTCCCCATCCATGTGCGTATGCCCAGACCCGAGAAACGGCAGGAGTGACAGGGCGGTGGCGCCGTTGAGCGACGGGGCCTTGGACCCCGGATCTCCGCATCGGCCCTGGCAGGGACCCGTGCGATGGTCCAAACTCCAACTTCCGTCGCCGTTCTGATGCTTAACGAACCACTTCAACGCATCCGTGACCGCCGCCTCGCTTTCTGGAGTTCCACCGCCTGTTCGCACCAACCTGGCTCGCGCCGCGGCGCCTCGACCTTCCAGCCCTTTGCCACCAATCACGCCACTGTCTGAGAGCAGGTCATTCATCGGTGCCGAATTCAGGCCGATTTCACTTAGTTGCACGCTCAACGGCGGAGCCGTCAAATCGTCCGCAGAGGAGATCATCGGGATGTCGGCAATCGTGTCGGCATTGATCTCCGGTAGTACGTCGGTCGGTGGGATATCTTCGAATTGTAACGTCTCCAGCTGATCCTCAATAAAACTCTCAACTTCCTTCTCGTTGCCCGATTTCATGACCGTCAACATGTTGGCCGCATTCGGCAAATTGATCTTGTACGTGACCAACGCCAGGATCAACAACGCGATCGCGTGGACCACGATGCTTGTCAACCAGCTCGGTGCCGCCGTAAATACCAAAAAGTTGTGGCTTAACGCCGATTCGATCAATTCGTCTTCATCAGTCTCGTCGTCGGCTCCGGCCGGCTTGGTCGGCCTGTTGTCGCCGCTGGGAGCATTGCCATTTGGACCGTTCCCGTTGTGGGGGCGAGCGTCGACCGGTGGAGGAACACGGACAGGGGGCAGATTTCGCACGGGGGGAGCGTTCGATGGAGGGCGCGCGGCCAGCGTGTCGTTGGCGGCGATTGGTTCGCCGTTGCCATC
>JAGQPD010001262.1 GCA_020426865.1 Planctomycetales bacterium | reverse complement strand
CCCTCCCCTCCCTGGGCAAGCCGTCTCCCAAACCACCTGTCGTCGGCACAACGCCCCCCCAACGTCCCAGTCCCTTCCCCCCCCCACGCAACGTCTCCTCCGCCACCGCCAATCCACCGCTCGAAGCCCCTTCGGTTATCGTCCATCGACGCCGGCGACCCCGCCGCGGTAAACCCGCCCCATTATGGCTGTGGCTGCTTTTGGCTCTGTTGCTCTGCGTCCTCGCTGTCCTCGTCGGCCTGGTCCTTCACGCACGCGGGTTCCTCTAACCGCCCGTTCGGCCCCGACTGCCCGTCGCGCTCGCAACTAAGTGTCCACCGGAGACAAAAACCACAACCTTTGGGGGGTGTGCTAATTGGTGGCGGTGTATGAAAAAAGGGCGCGCCTGGGCGCGGGATCGAGAAAACATCGGGAAACGACTGGTCGGTGGGTGCGGTTCGAACGTCGTTATGGCCGACCTGCCAACGACTTACGTTATGCTGGCTGCGGCTGGGGTACTGGCCCCGAGAAAATTCCGTAAAGTCTTAATAATAAATAACTTACAGCGTCGCGTCTTGAAAGCCTTAGTGTACAGCAACTAGCATAGAGGTAAGTCAAGGAGACCTGCCAAGCAATAGAAAGGGAGCGTTGACGACGGAGTTGCGAGCAGGTGTGCGAGGAACAACGAGACACGATTGACAATCATCAGCGTGAAGACATTTATGTACCGAGTCAAGGGCGACAGTCACCGACAGAAGTTTTTGATGCGCAATGCGTTGGCGCTGAGCAAGCGCCGCGACCACGTGGTTCCGACGAGCAAGCGAGCGCGTGGGCCGGGGATTGGCAAAGGCGGACCGTTTTTACCTACGGAAGACTGGTACGAACCGCGCGACCGTTCGGCATGGAAGTTGGACAGCGTCGATTATCGTGTGATTATGCAGAGACCTGGCAAGGGGTACGTGCATGCTGTGACGGAGGCGGAGATTCGGGAACGTTTATCGCGGCTGCCGAAATGGATGACGGCTCCGATTGACGTGATCCAGTTGAGTCAGATTACGCGAAAGAAAATGACGTTCCCATGCTATGGAATGCAATGGGGGACGACGCTGTACTTGTATCCGATTGAATCGACAATGATCGAAGAGTTCAGTCGACCTCCTAGACCCGCCTTTTTCAACGAAGCGAAAATGTACGGAGGCATATGGGAACAGCTAAAAAAGAGTCGCTGGCAATTACGTTGGTCGCCCGAATCGCTGAAGGATTTTTATTTGAACAATATTCTGATCCACGAGCTAGGGCACTTGCTGGACGATCGCAATACCAACTATCACGACCGGGAGCGTTACGCAGAATGGTTCGCATTGGAGCACGGTTACAAGGCGAGCGACCGCGAGACGATGGCACGGCGGGCGTCCGAGCGTCGATTCCAGCGACGGCATCATTCGAAGTAGCTTGGCGCGTGCCCGGTGTGTGGCCCCGACTTTGCCTGTACCGCAGGTTGCTCATTGCGGCTTGTGTTTCTTGCTGCGTGTCCCCGGCCATCGCCCAAGACGGGCTACCGGCGGAGAACGTCAGTTTCATTCGGCACATCGCTCCGTTATTGGACAGCCGCTGCGGTCGCTGCCACGTTCAGGCGCGCCGAGGAGGGGTCGATTTGGGTAGCCATGCGGCGATTTTCCGAGGAACAGAAGAGGGCGGCCCGATCGTCGTTCCGGGGGACGCGAATTCCAGTCGCATCGTGGAGGTACTTTCCTCGGGTGAGATGCCGCGGGGCGGCCCGCGGTTTTCTGAAATGGAACTGGCGGCCGTGCAAGGTTGGGTCCGGGAGGGGGCGAAATTCGACGGACGCAATGCCAATGATTCGCTCGCGGCCCTGGCAGCGCAGCTGCTAGGTTCGCTCAGCGCCGAGGAGCTGTCAGCGATGCGT
>JAGQPD010001261.1 GCA_020426865.1 Planctomycetales bacterium | reverse complement strand
TAACACGCTATTCAATAGGTCGATCGCCTCCGCCGCACTGTAGTTCTTTGTGTCGCTATACGTGAACGAGCCGGGTGGCGATGAGTCCATCACGAGTGATAGGTCTGCTTGACGAGCAAACCATTCCAAGACATCCGGCCAGCTCTGCTGGCGAAAGTTGAACCGAAGCTTTCCCACGGCCATGATCGACGCGAACTGCTCCTTTTGAGCATCCGTTAAAATCGCCGCCAGCTTCGTGTTGTACGCGTCCAAGACCTTCGTCCGGTCCGCCGGCACCGCCGCTGACAGCTCGTTGATCCGGTCGTCCAACAGCTTCGCCGCCGCCACGCGCTGCTCGTCCGTCAACATTAGCCGCTCCGCGATTGCCGGAGTTGCCAACGCCGTATAGTCGACCCCCGCTGGGCTCGATTGAGCGTCGATTCGGCTTATCGTCAAACAAGTGAAGCCAACAAACAAGATGACGCAGAGTCGCGAATACATGGTAGGAACACTCCCTCGGAGGAGTGCATTTTTAGGTGGGTGATTGAAGGGTGGCATTGTTCAACGAAAAACGCCTCACCCCCTCATGGTACTCCGCCCGCCGCACAGCGTCGAGCGTTTTCTCGCATCCAACGTCCAACCGGCCCCTTTTATCGTAACCCTGGGCTGCTAACAATGGTTGTTTTCGGAGTTCCCTCTCTCCCATCAGCCGTTGCGCACGACAGACTACACTATTGTGTTTTTCGTTGCCGCAACTCCTTATGAGGGATAGGGTTGGGGAGAGCGGGCTGCGTACACTACCACTTTTGAAAGTCCTGGATATTGTTCAACCCGCCGCCGCTCCCCGCTCAGATTCTCGGCTCCACCAAGATTCACCCCAGCAACCACTTGATCCATTTCAGCTTTCGCTCAGAATACGGCGGGTACTTGAAATCTGGCTCGAACCAAAACGGTTTATCGAGCACGCTCTTATTATGCGAAAATGCACGGAATCCGGCTTCACCGTGGTAGCTGCCAATGCCACTGTTGCCCACGCCTCCAAACGGCAAGTTGTTATTCGAAAGGTGCATTAGTGTGTCATTGACGGCTCCGCCACCAAACGATAGCCGACCAAGTAGCCGATCGCGTAGTACCGTGTCGTGCGTGAAAATATAGCAGGCGAGCGGTTTGGGAAGCGATCGTACGGCCGCGATCGCTTCATCAACGTCCGAATAGCCGATTACCGGCAGAATCGGACCAAAGATCTCTTCCTGCATCACCCGATCGTCCAAGGTAACGTCACGCAGAATCGTCGGACTGATCGTGTACGATGATTCGTCACACATCCCACCAACAACCACCTTGGCTGGATCAATCAAGTCCGCAAGTCGTCTGAAATTGCGTTCGTTAATGATCCGAGGATAGTTGTTGTTCTCCACTTTGTACTGGAATCGCTCGATACAACGCCGTAATTGTTCGAGCAGTTCATCCTGTACCGAACGATCGACCAGGAGATAGTCGGGTGCCACGCATGTCTGTCCTGCATTGAGGAATTTGCCCCAGACAATACGTTTAGCCGCGTGTTGAAGTTGGCTGTCCTTGGCGACGATCGCCGGGCTCTTGCCACCTAACTCGAGCGTAACAGGCGTCATCTGTTTGGCAGCAGCCATGTAGACGATTCTCCCGACGGCCGGACTGCCGGTAAAAAAGATTTTGTCGAAACGCTCCTCCAACAATTCAGTCGTTTCGGATACGCCCCCCTCGACCACGGAAAACAATTCGGGCTCAAATTCGGCGGCGACCATTTCCCGCATCGCTTGACTCGTTGCCGCTGGCAATTCACTCGGTTTGAGGATCGCAGTATTCCCCGCCGCCAATGCTGCGACCACCGGCGAAAGCGATAGCAAATAAGGATAATTCCAAGCTCCAATAACCAGGCATACCCCCAGTGGTTCAGGGATTAGATAGCTGCGCCCCGGCAAGTTCGCCAGGTTCGTACGCACCCTCCTCCGCCTCGACCACCGCGGCAATTCCTTGATCGTCTCGTCGATGTCGCCGTACAGTAAACCGAACTCCGTCGTGTAGGTGTCGAATCGAGATTTGCCAAAATCTGCAGCAATCGCGGCGTACCATTGCGACTCCCGTTTTTGTATTGCCGACTTCAGCCGCCGCAAGACGTCGATGCGAAACGCCAACGGTCGCGTCGCGTCCTTGGAAAAAAAGTCTCGCTGTTTTTGGACTATCGATGTAAAGCGTGTCATGGTTGTTGATTGTTTCAGCTGTCGCTAAGTGTTGCAATATCCGGCGCTCGCTGGACGACGGGTTGGAATGTTGGAAGTGGGATGTTGGGGGCAGGAAGATGGGGGCAGGA
>JAGQPD010000046.1 GCA_020426865.1 Planctomycetales bacterium | reverse complement strand
CGTTCGGTCTGAGATTGCCAGCACCGGTGTCCCTACTGATACGCACGGGATGAGCTTACTCGGTAAAAACGACGATCCAGCCCCCTGCTTCTCACAGATCACAAACCAATCCGCATCGTGAATCTTGCGAATGAATTGGTCGTCCGGTAGCAGTCCCCCCATGCGAATGCGGTCGTCCCCTTCCTGTTCCAGCCACCGTCGTACATCCGGGGCCTCACTTCCGTCGCCAAAGATCTCGAACCGAAAATCAAATTGAGAGAAATCTTTCATCTTTTGACAGAAAGTTAGCAAGCCCTGCTTGTTTCCTATCGTTCCGCAGTAGACGAGTCGGGGCGGGCGATGGGGCGGGCGACCGACTTTGCTCGGCATTTGCCGCACGTGTCGCTGGAGGGGGCCGACCAACCAATTGGGGAGGAGGTGGAGCGAATTATTTTTTCCGCGGAGGGGTTGGAGCTGGTCGACCATTTCTGGTGAGATGCTGGACCAGACTTCACCGCGGCGGAAGAGGGATCGTTGGGCAAAGGCGATCAGGCGGTGGAGGGACCGAAACTTATTGATTCCGGATGCCAAGCCGGCTTCGGCGGGGAGGTCCTGGATGTTGACCCAGAGTGGTTCTCGACGAAGCAGTTTTCTTGTGACGGCGAAGACGACGCTTCCCAGAAGGGGACAGAAGACCATAACACCGTCAAATTGCTCACGGCGAAAGAGGCTGCGCATCAGGCTGAGGGGAAACGACAGTTCGTGTAGTATTCGGGCGAGCAATCGCGTGGGACGGTGTGGAATGAACAATCCATGGCGGTGGATCTGCACATTGTTGGCGACTTCGCGTTCGATTTTCCATACGTTGGCATTACGTTTTGTTCGCCATTCCGGGTAGTAGGGATAGGTGGTGTAGACGGTAAGATGGTGGCCACGCGCCGCGAGGGCGTTGCACATATCGGACGCAATTGCGGCGATGCCGACGCAATCGGGTTCGTAGAGCATCGTGATCACGAGCAGCCGAATTGGCCGCGCAGTCGTCATCATTTCGAGCGGCATGTCAGGAGGCTCCGGATCCGCGCACAACTGCCGATGGCGTCTGGGCCAGGATCTTGAAGTCGAGCCACAGGGACCAGTTGTCGATGTAGTGGTTATCCCATTTGACAAACATATCGGGATGTCCATTTCCCCTGCCATGGATTTGCCATAACCCGGTGATGCCCGGGGTCACTTTCATGCGACGGTCGAGGAAATGGGCATCGAAATCGGCCAGGTGGTAAGGCGGCAACGGTCGGGGACCGACGATGCTCATTTCTCCCTTCAAGACATTCCACAATTGCGGAAGCTCGTCCAGGCTGGTACGTCGCAGCAAATGGCCCACCCACGGAATGACTCGTGGATCGTTCGGCAATTTCCTGTGCTGATTCCATTGAATTCTAAGTTCAGGGTGTTGGCTCAGAATATCGTCCAACGCCTGTTCGGCATTGTGGCGCATCGTACGAAACTTCCACATCGAGAACGGCACGCCGTTGCGTCCGACGCGGGGTTGTCGGAAGATGACATCGCCAGGTGAACTGGCAACGACGGCGACGGCGATTACGATTAGCAGCGGCAGCAGCAGGACGAATGCGGTGGCGACGAAGATGATATCGATAGCGCGTTTCAGCAGCTGTGATTGGGGGCTGGCGAGGCAATGGCGTTCATTTCTCGACCAGGCTCGAAAAAAGTCTGGTGATTTCCTCAGGCGGAACGTTGAAGCTCGATCTCGAGGTATCGACCGCTGCGATGCTTGCGGTTTGTGCTCTTGGATGTTCATCTTGCCAACGTGCGAAGTAGCTAATGCACGGCCCTCGTCGACTCTACACTTGGTCACACTTATTGATGCAAATACGAATTCATGGTCTACCGTTCGTTTTGTTGGGTGTCGCTTAAATACTGGAACGAGTCCATCTCGGCTTGGTAGCTTCCCCCCAAGTCGCTACCGATGCCGTTGACGACGATTCCCATTGGAGTGATGTCGACGGCATCGAGTGTTTCTTTGGCGCGCAGGCCGCGTTGCCGGCTATCCCACGTTGGACGAATAGTCAGCAGAACGGCGTCGGCGTGGGAAGCAATCACGCACGGATCGGAGATCACGAGCAGCGGTTCTGAATCGATCAGGACAAAGTCGAACGCGCGCCGGGCGGCGCCCAGCAGTTCACCGAATTCCGGTGAGGAATAAAAATCGCGGAACTGGTCGACGAATTGTCCGACTGGCAGTAGAGACACATTGGGGACACTTGTTGTCAACGCGGGCCAAGGAAACGCCGGCTCACGGTCTGGCCTGCAGCCTGCGTCGGGGCTTTCGGCCGGGCCGGAAGCACTAACGCCGAAAATCTGGTGCTGTCGGGGCCAGTGCAGATCTCCGTCAATGATCAAGACGCGTCGACCGATTTGTGCCAGGCTCACTGCAAGATTCGCGGTGACCGCACTTGTGCCGTCCCCCGGACTTGGGCTGGTCACCTGCACGACACAATGCGGTCGTTGTCCGAGATGGTGAAGCAAAGAAGTTCGCAGCCCCCGGAACGCTTCGGCGCAGGGTGAGCGTGGCTGCAAATAAGTGCATAACAACGGATCGACGCTTCCTCCGGCAGACTCGCTGTCGCGAGGATGTTCCGAAAGCGAACCGTTGGTGAGCGAATGCGAAATCGGGGGGCTGGGGATTTGCGCCAGCACAGCAGCCCCCAAACGCGTCTGGATTTCGTGACGCGAACGGAAGCTTTTGTCCGTAACCTCGGCACCGAGTGCGAGGATCAGCCCCAGGCAGCAGCCTGTCAGCCCGGCAATTGCCAATACCAGTTTTCCTCGCGGACTTGATTTCTCGCCCAAGAGCGGCGACGCAATCACGCGGGCTTCGAAGCCGCCGTATCCCTCGACCAGACTCGCCTCCTGCAATTGACTAATAATACTGTCATACAGTTGCTGTGTGCGGTCGATATTGCGCCGATAGCTCTCGTCTTTCAATTGGTAGCCACTCAGTTCTTTGGCAACGTCGTGTTCACGTTGATAAAGATCCGTCAGCAATTGTTCGGAGATTCGTAGCCGCTCCAATTCCTGTTGCAGGTAGTCGACGTACCGCTCGACAGTTGCTGGACCGGGCGAATCGTCGCCGCTGGCGTCGGTCACTGCCGTATCGTTGGGCTGCGGCTCGGCGGAGCTTGGGGAGAACGCCGCACCGGGGGTGGCGAGCATCTGTTGGGTAGCGGCAATTCGCTGGCGGAGCGCCTGGACGTGTGGGTGCTGAGGCCCGAAGAACTGCCGAGCCTGTTGTTCCTGGTCGGCAAGTTGTACCAGTTGCGCGTTCAGCGTGTTGGGACTGGCCGCATTGCTGTTGTCCCCATTGCTCGATTGGCTCCGCATGTTCGCGATCAACGCCACAAGATACTGGTCGTCGCGACCATGCTCGCGCGCGTCTTGCAGTGAGCGGAGTTGCCCTTCCAATTCTGCCCGCAGTATCAAGAGTTGTGATCGCTGGACTTCGATCGCAGCCAAGCGGTCCTGCAACGGATTAACTTCATCGGTTCCGCGGGCGACCAACGGCGACTCTTGCCGAAACTGGATGTATTTTTCTTCCTGCCGCTGCAAGTCGTTCTGCAGGACGCCGCGAGCCTGGTCGATCAGCGTGACCGTGTCATTGGACATATCGCGATAGATCTCGTCGAGAAACGCCCGATACGCATCCACGATTGCATTGACGACCAGAGGACATTCCGTGGCGATCGTACCGCGGAAGGTAAGTCGCATGATACGATCGGCATTTTCGCCAAGGTTTCGCGGCCCGCTGGTTGCCTCCAAGTCCCAGATGATCGCCTCTGCCAGGTCATCTTCCGGGCCGAGATACGCAAACATCTCCAGCGACCGCAACGACGAGTCGTCGATGGCACGCTCCACAATCATCCGACTGACGATCAATGCCAGATGGGTCGAGACATAGTCCTCGAAGCCCGATTCAAACCGCTGATCACGCGTCACAACCTCGGGGCTCTTGTGGATGAGCAACACGTCGGCGGATGACTCATACTTGGGTGTCGCCAGTCCATAGTATGTTACTCCCGCGGCAATCGCCAGGAAGATCCCTACGGCAATCAGACGCTTGCGACGCCAAATCAATTCGATCAAATCCAGCGTCGAAGTGACGCTGACGGATTCCAATGATGTTGCTGACGACGCCCCACTGCGATCACGATTCATAAAATACTCCGACTCTGCCTCTCACGCAGCTTCCGACTCACAAGCCCACGTCAAACAATTCTGTTTCCAGGTCGCTACCCGCCAGTGTCACGGCCAATTCGGCGAAGTTCGCGACGGAATAGCGTAGATCCGTCGAGTTTTGCTTGACACTCGAAGCCGACAAGGCACATTCCGCATCCTGTACCCCCAGTGCGACCAGCAACTGGTGATGGATTGCTGGTCGAAACAGGTCCTCGTAAAATGCGAGGACGCTCGACTGTCGGGTGTGATTCAGGACATGATCGATCTCAGCGTGCATGCGTTCGTTGTCAGCGATGTGGGCACGAAGATCCTGGTCGCGGATCGTGACCTTGGGGCGTGGTTGCGACAAGTCCGCGGCGTCGTACACCTCCCACTGTGCCGTCGCCTTCGCAATCTCGGCAGAAACGTATGTCTTGATGCGATTGCGTCGACGCAGCACAATCTTTACGATCGCCCGATCGTGCAACACGTGGTGCAGTACTTCCGGCGACTGTCCACGAGTCCATTTGAATCCGACACACCGATGCTCTGATCCAGTGGCCCAGACGTGATCCAAAAAAGCGATCCGGTCTGCCTCACGCTGCGTCATCGACGGAAGCCATGGCGGCTGCTCGCGCTGTGTCAATGACAGAAAGATCCCGGCCGGATTGAATACTTCGTGGTGACAAAGTATTTCCGGATGTGAATCCAACAGCGAGCAGAGCAAGTTGCTGCCCGTGCGCGGTGCGGCGAGTATGACGAAACGAACCATTGGTACTTTGTTGTTTCTGGACCTATGCGATCGCGGTCGCGACTTGATGGTACGGTCGAATCATGGCACTTGGATGCAAACGTTGTTGCATTGCCCGGAGGCTGTTGATAACGGAAAGATCCACCGGGTCCACCAGATAGGCGACTCCGTCGTAGGAGATGACGACGATACCGTCACCGCAGCGAGCGATGGAGCTAATGCCGTTCTCGGCAATCGTCCGCGTCAGAATGTCACCGGTGTTCAAATCGATTCGTAATAACGCACCCCAGTAGTTCGTCACAATCACGGTTGCCGGATCGAAGAAGCAAACGGCTTTGGGGGAACGTCGTCCGAGCGCGTAGGAGCCCAGCAGACGACCGTCGTCGAGCTGGTAGATCTTTGCCGTAAAGTCACGCGATACGCTGGCGATCATCGTTCCGTGCGGATCGATATCCACGTCATCCACGATTGCCATGTGTCCGGGAAAGCGTTGAATGATATTGCCTTCGAAGTCCCAGCAATGGAGTGTCCCGTCAGCGCTGCAACTGACGCCTTGCGGATTTTTCGAATGTAGCCGCAAGGCCTTGACGGCGCCATCGTGGGCAGGTGTTCGGCGAACGACACTACCGTCTGGCAGAACTTCAGCGACGGTTCCGCTGTAGCATGCTACAAACGCGTTACCTTGATGGCCAGCGTGATGGGAAATGCGAATACAATTGATCG
>JAGQPD010001260.1 GCA_020426865.1 Planctomycetales bacterium | reverse complement strand
CCGTGAATGTGCCGTCGCCGTTGTTGCGATAGAGATGATCGTATTGCCCCACTGCAATTACGCCATACTCGCCATTGGGAAGCGGCAGGATGTCGTGATACTCGCGAAATTCCTGCGGTACGACTGGCACGCCGCGATCGTATCGCAGCCGATACTCGATTTCCTTCTTGGGTGGAATATGGTTGGTCACCAGGTAACCATCCAAATCTCCATCCAAATCGTAATCCGCGAACGCCATCATGGCACTGGAACCTTTGTAGTTCAGCCCGCAAGCTTCCGCTGATTCCAGGAATCGGCCGTCGCCTTGATTGATGTAAAGATGATTCGGGCAGTCATAGCCGCAAACATACAGATCCAAGTCATGGTCGTTGTCGATGTCGACAAACGTCGCGCCAGTCGTCCAACGCCCCTCGCCCCCAATGCCAGCCTCGCTCGTCACATCGCGAAATCGAAAATCACCCAGATTGCGATAGAGCCGCCCGCCGTCGGTCGATCGACAAAGAAATACGTCGGTCAGGCCGTCGCCGTCGTAGTCACCCATACACAAACCAGCACCGGTGGTGTTGTTGCGTAAGTCACCCGGCCGCTTCGCCCACACGTGGCGAAAGTCAATGCCTGCCGCTATCGGATCGACCGATTCGTACAAACGTTTCGCCGTTGCAGCACGCTTGGCGAGCGAGCGCGAAACGACGGGCCCCTGAAGCCCGTTGTTGGATACAGCTTTGTCAGAACGATGATCGACCGAACCGGCCATCTCCACAGCCCCGCGGGCATGGACGGCTGCCGGTTCGACCGTAGACGGGCTGTTGATGGACCCCGCGTCTGGATCGCTGAAACACCCCGCCAATGAAATCGCTGCCATCACAAATCCGGATGTAGCTAGCGACGTCGGCAACGTGCGATCAATGGTACAGTCACAGCGTCTTAAAGGCATAGCTCTCTTCGACCCCAATGGCAGGCAAGAAAACCGATCGAATTGGGTATTCTTGGGTTGCCGGATTTTTTTCTGGGGAGGTTTGACTTTCCCCAACAAACCACGTTATTCTGTCGTCCAATGCGCGTAAAGTAGTGCTCACGGTTTTTTCACGGTGACGAATTCGCTGGCCAGCGTCGGCCAAGTGACGTTGAATTTTGCACAAATAGGGGAATCAATATGACGTGGATACGAGGGATTCAGGTTACGGCCATCCTTTTGCTGACCGGTGTCGCGGCAAATGCCCAGTTGCTGCGTGACGACTTTGACGTGTTGCACGACTACAGTACGGGGACGGTGCCGGCGGGTGGCATTTGGTCGGGAGTTCACAATTCAACCAACGGTGGCGATGCCGTCACGCCAGGTTTTTTTGTGGCCAATGGGACAGATGCATTTGGCGGCTCCAAAGCTGGCGTTCTGTTTATTGAAGACTTGAATTTGCACGCCAACACCAATGGGAATTTGGGGACGGGCTGGGAGCCCGCCTGGACGAACGCGCCGTTTCTGTACACGGAAGTGCCTGCCGACAAGAACTTTGAAGTAACCACAAAAATCGACAATCAGACAACAGGTTTTTGGGCCAGTTCTGGAATCTTGGCCCGGGTCAAGGGCGATCCAGTGGGTCAAGGATTGGGTGACGCGATTTCGGGATTCAATTCGGCAGCCGTTGCGAGCTTCTATCCGGCCGAAGACAATCACCAGATACAGCTGCAAATCATCCGGCCGAATGAAACGGGTACTGCTGCCGTGGAAGACGAGAACAATGCCGCCGTCCCGGTGGCGGGAATCTTCCCACTCTACCTGCGGATGGTAAAGGAAGGACCAACATTCACATCCTGGGCCTCAGAGGATGGCACGAACTGGTCACAATATAACGGCTTGGAGGTGAACGCCGCGCTGGCGGAGTCGGGCAAGACATTGGAAGTTGGATTATACAACACTCGGTACGGTGGCTCGGCCGGCGACGTCGACTTTGATTTCTTTGAGATCAACATTACCGACCCGGTTACGGTTACGTCGGCGACGTGGATTGTCGATTCGGCAGGCAATTGGAATAACTTCGCGAACTGGGATGCCAATGTCGCGGGCGCCATCCCCAACAACAACCAAGTGGCAGTATTGTTTGGCAGTGC
Organism: Planctomycetales bacterium; assembly: GCA_020426865.1. Taxonomy (GTDB): domain Bacteria; phylum Planctomycetota; class Planctomycetia; order Pirellulales; family Pirellulaceae; genus JAGQPD01. Next base: position 320 of record JAGQPD010001260.1, on the reverse strand, counting down.
CATTACCGCACCTAAGACCGTCTATTCGGACTCGGCCGTCGCAGCCAAGTCGATCACGTTCGACAATGCCAACAAGTACGCGGTTGCTGGGACCGGTGGCGTGACACTTGCCGCCAATACGGGCAGTGCATCGTTGATCGTCAGCCAAGGTTCTCACGAATTCCAGACTTCGCTGACATTGGCCAGCAACACAACGGCCAATGCGGCGGCCAATACCAAATTGGATATCAATAACACATTGGATCTTGGCGGCCATACGTTAACCATTTCTGGGGGAGGCCAGGTCAATATCAACAATGACGTTGTTTCGGGCAATGGCG
>JAGQPD010001259.1 GCA_020426865.1 Planctomycetales bacterium | reverse complement strand
CGGCCACCTGCTACTGGCCGAGACATGCCGAGAAGCGTGTCAACTTGATCGCGTACTCTTTGTACCAGCCGCGGTCTCGCCACATAAGCAAGATCAAGAACCGGCGTCCGGCCCCCAGCGACTGCAGATGCTGAAACTGGCGATTGCCGGTCATGATGCATTCGATGTCTCAAGCCTGGAAGTTGACCGGGGGGGCGTTAGTTATACCGTCCAGACGCTGGAGTTGCTGCATACCGAAACGCCGGCCGATTGGTTTCTCCTGATGGGCGCCGATTCGCTGGTCGAATTCCCGCGGTGGCGCAATCCCCAGCGAATCTGCGAACTGGCAACCCCGATCGTCGTACAACGATTCGGATCCCCCGATCCGGATTTCAGCCCCCTCCGCGATCTTTTACCGGCCAGCCGCTGGGAAGGGGCACATATGATGGTCGTTGCCATGCCAAGGATTGAAATCAGCAGCAGCGACCTGCGTGCCCGAGTCGCACGAGGTGCCAGCATCCGCTTTCAAACCCCTCGCGCCGTTGAAGAATTTATCCGACAGCACCGTCTCTACCAACAGCACCATCTCTCCCAACTGCCCGGCCAGACGCAGACGGGCAGCTAACCCAAGTTCACGCGCATCGGCGGACGCCAAGTTCGTCCGCCAACTCCGGCGCCATCGGCATGGTATAAACCGCCGCGTCCTCTCGCAGCACGTCCAATACCTGCTGCATTTGCTCCACCGAACTTTGCGCTAAATCGATGAAAATCCACTTCTTTCCCGCGATTTCACAGCCCCCACCGCCGCCACCTCCGAGCCATTCATGGCGGACTCCATACCCCATCCGTTCGGCCAATCGTGTCGCGTGTTCGAACAGTTCGATCCGATGCATCTCAGCCCTTCCTTATCCATGCCGCCCACAAACGCAGTTTCCCGTGATCGTCAATTTCCGTACCGCCCGATTCTAGCCGGATGCTTTCAGGTTTCCCAGCTCGATTCGTCGATACCAACCCAAAACGCTAAACATTAACAACACAAGGACTTGCGAAAACTAGGCAGCTCGGGAAAACAGTATCGTACAGGCAAAACACGCAGCCTGGGCAAAAAGCACATTATCGCCCGGCTGTCCCCGCCGTCGAATGTTACACGGCTGTCCCAGCCGTCTTTTGGAAAACAAGGTGCAGATAACAATGGATCAGATGTTGTCGAACGAGTCAGCGCGGACGGTTGCGGACATGGAACATCAGCTAGCGGTACTTCAGCAGCAGTTGGTGCAGGCGCAGCGGATGACGGCGTTGGGGGAGCTTGTGAGTACGACGACGCATGAGTTCAACAACGTCTTGATGACGATTTTGAACTATGCCAAGTTGGGTTTGCGGCACAAGGACGAGGCGTCGCGTGATAAGGCGTTGACGAAGATTTTGGCGGCGGCGGAGCGAGCGGCACAGATCACCAACGGAGTGTTGGGCATGGCGAGGAACCGGTCGCAGCATCCCGAGCCGACGGATCTTTCGGGTTTGATTCGTGAGGCATTGGTGTTACTGGAGCGGGACCTTCAAAAGTACCGGATCCAGTGTCGCGTGCAGCTAGAACCGATTCCACCGGTGATGGCGATCGGCAATCAGATCCAGCAGGTATTGATGAACCTGATCATTAATGCTCGCCAGGCGATGAAGAGCGGCGGCGAGCTCACAATTTCGCTCACGCACGACGTTGCCACATGCATGGCACATTTAACGGTGAGGGACACGGGGTCGGGAATCCCGGAGGAGACGTTGCCACGGATCTTTGACCCGTTTTTTTCCACCAAGAGCGGCCCCGATGCCAGTGGCCAGGGGGGGACAGGGCTGGGACTGGCCGCGTGCCACAATATCATCCAGGCGCATCACGGCCGCATTCGCGTCGAAAGCACGGTTGGTCGAGGAACGGCCTTTACGATCAAGTTGCCGTTGGCCCCGCCGCTGCAACAACGGCAGTCGATCCCGGCATGATGCGTCCGGCATCAGACGTCCCGTGGCGTCGCGACGATTGCAGGCGCGGAGCGACGACATGCCAACGTCACAACAAGGACACCCCAAGCGGCGAAGGTGATTCCGGTTGGCTCAGGTGCCACGAAATCGCTCCCCAACAGCCAGGCCTGAATCCCGGGGTCGTCGGTAATGATTCCGACGGCGTTAATCCCTCGGGGAACGAATTGATTGGCATCCAACAACAGCGCCCGATCGACCGCCGTGTTGACGATAACCTGGCTGTACCAGGAACCATTGGAACCGTTGTGGATCAATAGCGGTTGCCCCTCAAGCTGAATCACGCCCCAACCGTAGGCGTATTCCGGATAGATTGCTTCGGTCGCCCCACCAACAGGAGACTGCAATCTGGCGAGGGTCTCGGCTGAAAGATACCCGGCGGGTTCGCCCTCCGTACCAAATAGAACTCGCAAGAACTTC
>JAGQPD010001258.1 GCA_020426865.1 Planctomycetales bacterium | reverse complement strand
CTCGGCCTCGGTCGGCAGCCGGTACCGTTTCCCCTCTTTTTCACTCAACCGTCGACAAAACTCAACGGCCTCACTCCAGGGGATGGTCTCGACGGGATGATCATCCCCCTCGATGAAGCTGGGGTTATCGTCCATCAACTCCAACCATTGCGCCTGCGTAACTTCTGTCGTCGCCATGTAGAACGGCGTAGTGATCCGCACTCGATGCTGACGTTCCACCGCGCGTCGCCCTCGTTCGCTGTTTGGGCTGCCCATCGTGAATTCGCCGGGGGGAATTAATCGCAACCGTATCCCCAAGGAGTTCGTAATTTCCACTGGCGTGTTAAGGTTGCTGGCAGCATTCTCTTGTAGAGCTTGCGATTCACTTAACGACAGTGAAGGGGTCGTCTTCGATCGAAAACAACCTTGTAGCGCCAGCAACAGGAAGAACACAGTGACCATCCAACGATGCATAATTCGCTCCTCCCGTACTTGATTAATCCTGGCATGTCGTACACGTATGTCGTCACCATCACCCTATACCCATACGTTGGTCACTTGAAAGGCGACAGATCGCGCGAGGGCAGGGGCCATAACGTCAGGATATTCCTTCCGTGATCGAGGCTCTGGAACGGGCCGATCACCGCATTTTGCTTCGCATACTCCACTCCCAACAGATCCACACCTGGGATGGCATCGGCTGCATTCATGCGTGACCGGAGTTCAACGTCGCTGGGAATTGACAAAGTCAATACGAGTTCTTGTGGCGCCACGGCCACCGCGCACACTTCCTCCACATTACCGCTAACGCCAGGCGTCATCTGCTGCCATTGAGCCAATGACATGCGTGGCATATGCCGATCGTTCAATTCGAAATCTTCCGTTGGCGTCTTTTCCATAAAGGAGCGCAGCAGTGACGCGGAAGCCCCACCCCACGGATTCAGAAGGTACTTGCCGGGACGGCCAAACAGGTTGCCCTCAACACGATTGCCGATAGCGGTTGGACCTGGATACGGCAGGTTGACGTGCCCCGCGTCGTTGTCATCAAATGTGTTGTTTCGCAAAACGAGATCGGAACACGCCGCCCGGTGTCGGTTCGTCGCCTGGCGATGGAATGAACCGAAACGACGGCAACCAAACACCAAGTTGTGCACGAATTGAATCCGAGAAGCGTCGAGTGTTGCCAAGCCATCTGCCTGGTCCAAAGAAGAGTCCAACGTTGCCCGTGTACCACAGAGAACGTTGTTGTCGATCTGCAACGGGCCAGTGCCCAGTTCGATCAAGACGGCGCTACCTCGATTGTTCATGATGACGTTGCGAGAGATGACGGCTTGAGTGAAGGTGTTGTCGAGCCAAATTCCGTAGGCCTCGTTATCACGGACAAGATTGCCTTCGATACGACCAGAAACGAAGTGGTGCATTTTGATTCCGGCAGCCTCCGGGGCAGTGTGCCCATTCGTGTTGTTTCGTTCAATGACGTTACCAAGAATGACGGACTGTTCACTTCGCATGCCGGCAATGCCACAACAGCCATTGTCGCTTACAATATTATTGGCAATCAGGTGGAAGCCGGTTGTCCGTGGAGTCGGTTGTCGACCATCCAAATCGACCGGACCTTCGTACCCACAGTCGATACCAATCGCTTTCGCATAGCGCACGGTGTTTCCCTCGATCAACCAATGATGCCCCGCACGACATCCCAACGCACCGGCCTGCGGCGAATCGCTTTGCCAGAAGTGATCGGGAAATTGATTGGCACAGTGCTCCATTATGAAACCTCGCACATGAATATATCCCAAACCTCGCCGCAATGGCGCAAAGATGCGGTGGCGTACGGCGACTTCCACCAGGCGCTGTTCCAGCGACACATCGCCGTCGGGAGGATGGATAACGATCGATTCGCCTCCGGGCTCGGCCATCCAGGTAGCGCGGTTCGCCGCGAGCGCGGACCATTGGCTCACTTCGCGCAACGGTCGGCCGTCAACAAACAGTTGCCCCAGCGTCAAGCGGGATCCACCCGGGGAACATTTCAGTAGTGTACGAAATGGATTGCGCGTCTGCCCCGCAAAGAGACCAGGATCAAGCTTGGCCCGAAGAATCTCCTCGCTGCCGGGCACCTGGTGCCACGTCGCGTGCCACTGCTCCGATCCGCGAATCACGACTCGCTCACCAGGGGCAGCCATATAGACGATGGGTCGACCGCTTACTCCGCCCCGTGCGGGCGCGACCCGCTCGCGATAAATCCCGCCGAACACCAGGACAATGTCCCCCGGCTCGGCGCGCTGCGCGGCCGCATTGATGGTCTTCAACGGGGCCGACTTCGTCCCTTCATTCCCGTCCGCTGCCGCCTCATGCTGCCGATGCACCACCCATTCCCTGGCCAACACGTCGGGCGACGCCGTCCCCACAAGAATTGTTGTTACGATTGCGACACGCGACCCACGACAGAATCCGTACAACATAACACCTCGCGGAATTACACACCTTCATCCGTTGATTATAATGGAAAACTTGTCCCACGGAGGACCACTCGAACCGAAAAGCTGCCGGCAGAATTCACGTATCAAAAACACTCTTTCCTCAACCGCAAAGTCCCGATGTCGCTATTGAACAAAGAATTCGTCCGGACCTTTCTCACTGGCCGCGACCCCTGGTGCAAGAGCCACGGATCACAAGAGGGAAGTGAGGATCTCAGTGCCGGCATGCTCTACTATTCCTTGGCCTACGCTCTAAAATGCCACACCTGCGTCTGTCTAGGATCCGGTGGCGGATTCGTACCGCGACTGATGCGACAGGCACAACGCGACCTAAACCTGGAAGGGAGCTCCACCCATCTGGTCGACGGCACGCTACAAGTGTCAAAAGAAAAGAAGGACATCTGGGGCGAACCGTGCTGGGTTCCGGCAGACTCTTACTTCCGCGTTAACTACCCGGAGATCCAAATTCACCTGCAATTGACCGAGACTGCCTTCCGTGAATTTTTTCAGCCGAACAATAGTCAAATCTCCTACCTCCATATCGATGCCGATCATCATTACGAAGGAGTGAAACTCGACTGGGACCTTTACCACACGCTCGTGCCGGACGACGGAATCATTACGTTGCACGACACGGTCAATTTCCGCCACCCGTGCGGCGTGTATCAGCTGTTGGATGAGATTCGCGACACGGGGCTCTACGACGTCATCAACTTCCCGATCGCTTACGGGACCGCCATTGTCCGCAAGAAGCAACCTGACGGTAGACCCAATCCATGAACATTGCGTTGCTGCAGGACGAGATCTACCTTCCGTCGTACGGTGGCGGCACGAAGGCCAACCGCTATCTCTTAGAGCAGCTGGCGGAGCTCGGCCATCGGTGTCTGGCGATTACCCGGGCACGAACGCATTCGGCCGATGGCCCTCAGACCGAATCGCAATTTTCCGAGCTGATGCGTGATCGCGGAATCATTGTTGATTCCAGCCTTTCGGGTGCTCACAGATACCAGTACCGTAATGTCACTGTCGACGCGCTGTCAATCGACGACATCGATCATCGCGCCAAGTACATTCGCCGCCGGCTTCAGGACTTCGCACCCGACTGGGTGTTCGTAACCGATGACAAGCGACGATACATGTTGCAGGCCGCTTTGGAGGCTGCCACCGGACGCGTGGCGATGTTGCTGCAGACGATCGTACAACTGCCGTTTGGCCCACTCGCCGTCAGGCCGTGCCACGACTATACCGCACTGATGAAAAAGGCGTCATGCATACTCGTCATCAGCGATTTTGCCAAAGACTACATCCAAACCCACAGTTCGTTGCGTGCCACACTCGTGCACCTGCCCGTTTACGGCGCTGGTCCGTTTCCGGCAGCGGCGAATTCGACTTCCGGCTACATCACGATGATCAATCCGTGCGACATGAAAGGAGCGTCGATATTCCTCGGTTTGGCCGATCAGTTCGCGAACGTTTCCTTTGCCGCGGTTCCGACGTGGGGTGCGGACACGCTACTTTTGTCA
>JAGQPD010001257.1 GCA_020426865.1 Planctomycetales bacterium | reverse complement strand
CGATGATATCCACTCCGGCACGTACGAGGATCTGCGATAGAGATTCTGATATCGCCGCCGCTGCCAAGGCGGACACTTGCACGAGCTCCGATTCGTCAATTTGCGCCTCCAGACCGGACGGATCGGCCGGATCGATGTCGATGGTTAACTCTGCCGACTTTAACGTTGAAGCGTTCGTTTGCATGGCAACATCACGGCCGCGGATCAGAGCGCCATCGCCCACATCGATCGTGGCTATCGCCGACGTACCCTGAAACGTTGCCGATCCGATACCGAATGTCCACGTAAGATCTTCCGCCACGGTTGCGGTAAGTGTGACGTCGCCTGCCGCGAAGGCGCCATTGGCATGCGACAGCAGTGCGGCACCATTACCAATGATGATTGTGCCGGCGCTTAGCGATAGTGAGCCGGAATCAGCGTTTGATGCGTTCGTAAGTGGATCGCTGCCGGAGATGGACCGAGTGGAAACGATGACCTGGGGATCAATCTCGATCCGTTGGGCTTGAATCGTCAGGTTCGACAACCCTTCGCCGCCGACGTCGCCGGTAATTCTCACGGTACCCGTTGAGACAATGGTCAAGGAATCACGCGGACCCGTGCCGTCTCCCACGATGCCGGCAATGATAATATCGCCGACGTTTTGGGTTTGATTGCCCGTGACCACAATTGACACGCCGGCCGGTGGGACGATGGTGGGCAATGGATCGAACGGAGTTGCCGCGCTTGGGATGGGATTAGCTGCGATCGGCAATTGGTTGGGATCGTCGGACGGCTGATCACCTAAGTCAGGGAACTGCAGAGAACCATTCATCCAATCGACGAACAATTGGCGAAAAGCTGGACGCAAGAGCTTGCTTTCCCACAGCGGAAAATTTCCGGTGCCACTGCGGAATCCGGAATCGACCCAATTCGGCCCCTGCTCGCTGTAACCACTGGGCAAGACCGACAACGTATTCGGATCGCGTTCGAATCGCACGTATTGCGGTGAACCGCCTGCAGCGGGCTCAAGTCGTACCGGTCCGGCAATCACATGGCCATTCGCGTCATTGTCCATTTCGATACGAAGCACGCCGCTAGTGCTGGAAACCGTGGCGATTTCGTCGTAGGTGATTTCCCCATCAATGACATCCAGGTTAAACAGTTGTTGATTGATGTTTTGGATCGTGGCAATTGGCGTTGGATTGGCACCATCAAAGATCCGATAGGTGGCGTTGGTTGCCGGTGTGATCGGTAAATCATCCTCGAATGGGAACTCTAACGTGTTGTCGTCGACATTCGGGTCGTCGATTCTCTGTGTCACGTTTGCCAGCCACGAGACCTGTACTTTGAATTCTTGGTTGGTAGGAACGTTTGCTTGCCACACAGCCTTGGCATTGGGCGCGCCGGGCGACGGTGGATTGATGCGATACTGCAGGAATGTTGTCGTTGTAAAACCGTCACGCCAGCTGCCGCTGCCGTCGATCGACAGGAGCCATGGTCGCGAATCAACCGGAAACGTGCCACTGGGGCCGACTTCGGCCTGGACGAGGATCTCTTGCCCCGGTTTGGGCAATGTCGATGTGAAGATATTTCCGCCGTGAGCACCGTTAATGTTCAGCAGTGACCAGTCATAGGACGCGCCGGTGAGGTCGGTCATTAGTTGTGACATCTGGTTGGCTGCAAGTGCGTTGCCGTCGAGGGGGTCTTCTGACAGCAGTAGCAGTTTTCCGAGCGTTACGCTGTTGGCGTAGGCGGCGAACTTCTGCTTGTCGAATTCGACATTCGTACTGATCGATACGGTGGCCCCTTCGTAGAAAGTAACCCCGGGAATATCGTTGGCGGGTATCGCCAGCGGATCGCTTTGAGCGATGCCTTGAATACCGAGGTATCGGTCAATTTTCGCATGGTCGCCCGGTTTGAAAATGGGAATCGTGCGATCACCTACCGTAATGGAAGCCAAATCGACTTTGTTGTTCAGTTTTGAGAGCAAATCGAATTGGTCGACATCAATGCCGTACCTTTCTTCGATCATGTCTTCAATGAACTGTTTGGGAAGTTCCTTGATCGCATCGAGTGCATCGGTAATGGGATTCAGCGCAAGCCGCAATGGACCGACGATGTTGTCGTCGATGGCAACGCCGAATCCCTGCAATGCCGTACGAAGTTGGGCGATTTGAGGCGGCACGCCGAACATTGGCAGCAGGTGCCGATTGAGAAACGAATCGGCGAAGTCGCCGTCTAGGTTCGGGTCGTCCAGTAGAGTCACCAGCGTATCGGCGATGCCGATCTTCCCTTCTTCCTCTCCGCGCGATGGATCGACGTCGATCCCGACGTTTTTGCCGACGTAGTTTTGGAGGTCGCGCAGCGTTTGGGAATCAAACAGACCCTTGGCGATCGCCAAGCCGATCTCGCCCCAGTCCTGAATGCCGCGGCCGATCTCGGAACTCCAGTTGCGCAAATACGCCAGGAACAGTTCCTCCGTTTGCCGAGCTGTCGGGGTTGCCGGATCCGCATCGGCCAAAGCCGCCAGGTATACATTGAAGAGATTGTCGAAGGTATTGCTCGGCGGACCGCCAAAGGCCAGTTGTGCCGCATCGGCCGCCGTGTCGACAGCGCGTTGGATGTCAAAAAAGCGGTCGAGCAATACGCCGCGACTGCCTTGTGTGACGAGCGCTTCATCGCCATCCCCGGTGGCACTGTCGGCTGCGATCGGTTCGAACACGGTAAGGGTCGTATCCGTGACATTTAGCACGAGATAAGAATGGTTGTTGGCCGCGCCAAACCCAAATGCGAATACTTCCTGTCCGGCCTGAAAACCTTCGTTGATAAAGCTGCCGGTAACGCGGGTAAACGCGTTCGTGGCAACGCCTGTGCTAACGCCGAGGCTCGTGTAACCGGTATCGGCATCGGCGGCTGGGTCAAGGGGAAAAGGTTTGAGTAGCGTTTCGTAGACGAACCGAGTGGGCACGTCGTAGGTAATGCCGTGCGTCGAGGTATTACTAATATCGCCGTCCGGAAGGAGTGTGCGGTTGTCTTGGTTGTCGGTCCCGGGGGTCACGTCGCCGACGTACCCTTCCAGCATGAAGTGGCGGACTGCGTTGCCTAGATCGCGATCGTTTTGCACGATCTCGGCAAATGAAGGAAAGATCCCCTCGGTAAACTCGTTGACCAATGAGTGGGCAAAAAAGTCTCCGGCGCCGTGGGTGGCGTAGCCGTAGGCGAACGCGAGAATCTGCGATCGTTCCACTGGGCTCCAGGCCGGATCGGTCTGTGCGGACCATGCCGAATCGAAGATCCGCTGGAACCACATCCCCGTATCGACCGGATGAATCAATGATTGTCCCATGATCACATCCGGAAACGCATCCGGACCAACCGCCCCCGCGTAATAAAATGACGGGTAGTCCTTCAACGCCTGTACAACCGATGGATGCACGGCATACTCACGCCCCACCAGCTCCACCTTGCCATCTTCAATCACGTCGAAGCGAACATCCTTCGCAACCTCGACATGCGTTTGCGGCTTGAAGAGCAATAACCGGGGTTCAAGAAACTCCACCCCCTCCATCTGCCGCTTTTGGTCCCGACGACGACGCCAACGCCAGAAACGAGAAGACATATATGTGTCTCCCTGAACGGCAAAGCTTCTTCCTGATGCGATGCGATCAAAGACGAGACTCCAAGTAGTGATCCTTTCCACTTGGACGAGTGTCAGTCAACAACAGTCACAACCGCATTTCATGACCGCATTGTCGTTGTCTGCTGAACTGCATGGTTACGCGACGGCACGTCATGCTATGTGGACGCCGGTGCCGTTGTCAACATCCTACAAAAAATGAAAAAATGATGACGTGTTTACTCAGCGGTTCGTGCCAGCGCGAGTTATCGCAAAGGGTTTGTCGTAGCAGATGTTTTTGTGCCGGTAAAACCCTCGTGGAGTATCAGTCAGAGTGAATCACATATTAGTTTCCGTGAAGTTCGTGTTCGATGAGAAGCTGTTTGGCGATAGCAATCGAACGTTCCAACAGCCGTGGTTGATGGCTAAGCAATAGACGTGCCAATCGCAACGCATGTACGATGCCGTAACACGTTCGCACCCGCGGGAAGTCTGCGGATGGCTCACAATGCGATCGATAGGCCTCCAGAAAAATCTGGCTCAGGTTGGACGCTTCATAGAGTTCGCAATACGTTAACGCGATGGCGAGGTCAATCTCAGGGTCGGCGATCGTCGCTTCTTCCCAATCCACCACGGCAGTCAGTCTGCCTTCACACGCCACACACTGAATTCCATGAAAATCCAGATGACACAACGAGGCTCCGCGCATAGCCGGAAGTTGAATTTGGGTCAAACGTGCAGCTTCCGCTTCGGTAAACAACCCAGCGCCCCGCAATTGGAAGACATCCTCCATCATGATCTCGTGCGGATCCCTTATCGGGCTGTCAGGGATGACAAGGGAAGCAGTGTCGATCCCGTGCAGCGCGGCCAACGTCTCGCCCATCTGGCCGACAAGCGATTCCGCTTGCAACGATCGACTAAAGATCACATCAGCAATCGTCTGACCGCCCGCACTTGTCATCCATAGGTACGGCGCGCCGAACCGGACGCCGAGTACGTCTTCCTCCAAGATTTCTGGAACTGGAAATCGTTGGCCGCTCAGAAAGCAAATTACCTGCCGCTCTTTAATTGCCCGTTCGATGGCTGACGGAGACCGCGCGCCCAACGTCGGGCGATAGACCTTCAATACTCGTTCTCCATCCTGGGTGAAGTATCGGTAGACCATATGCCGCTGCCCGCGTCGTGCACGATAATGGAGTGCGCGCCGAGAAAAATAGTCACAAATCGCGCGGTTGGCTTTTGTGAAGGTGGCCAGTGGATCATCCATCATCGTATTTGCCAATCTTATCGTTGCGTTCGCAAGTGGCACATCAAGGCTGCCGGAATTGTGCGGCGTGGTCCACGACCAGCTGTGTTGCAGTGGCAATGCCATCATCGTCGGTAACTATGCCACGCCAATCGTCACAGGCTCGTCGGATTTGCGGGTCGCTCGCCGCCCGTTCGATACCTCTCCGTAGCTGATCGCCAGTTGACGCGTCACGATCGGGACCAAGGCATGCGGTTGCCAGCTTGCGTTCCATCAGCAACTTGCCGAAATGCTGTTGCGATGGAACCTGAGGTAGAATAATCGAGGGTACCCCGACACGCAAAACGGCCGTCAGTGTGCCACATCCACCGTGATGAATCACACATGCGCACGACTTGAACAGCACCGCATAATCAGCTTCCGTCGTTGTCGTCACATGATCCAGACCGGCCAAGTCCGAAGAAATGGCATTCCATCCTCCCACAATGACGCAGTGCCGACCGATCGTGCGGCAAGTCTCAGCAACCTGCAATTGCCATGCGTGGCTGTCGCGCGTGACCATCGAGCCCAACGTGAAGACCACGGGCGGACATGAGTCCGGCGAGGCGAATGGTTGTGCGCGCGCCAGCTTGGGTGCATCATCAGGCCGATTTGATTCCGCCGCGAAACCAGTGAAGCGGAATGGCGCTGGCCATC
>JAGQPD010001256.1 GCA_020426865.1 Planctomycetales bacterium | reverse complement strand
TCTCCTATCGTTGGAACTGCCTGTTTCACTGCCCGTCCGCCCAATTCCTGTGGCGAGTAGCCCCGCAGCGGCACGCGTGCGGCGGGAGCACTCGAGAGATGGCGCCTAACTTTTGCGTCGATCGCCGAAAGTAGGTAGGTCTCTAAGGGGTAGGTCAGGTGGGTAGGAAGGTGTATTACCCGCAGTTCGCTCCGAACCTTTCGACAAACATGGTCGAGTCGTCCGGGACTCGATTGCATCCATTCCTATGTCTGCCGTGCGTAATCGATTGCTCCTGGGGAGGGATCGATTGCCGTCCGGTGTCAATGTACGTATCGGCGTGGTCGATCGCGGGCCTTGAAGTCGTAAATCCAGATTTCCCAAAGTGTTGGAAAATGTTTTTCGCGGATAAATTGACGATTTTTGAGGCTGTGCCGGATGGGTAAAATATGCCGTCACGGTGGCGAGGATGTGAAAAAGTCGGAAATCGTGGCGAGGGATTCCGCTAGGGGATGTTGGTATTGGTCCGGTTGGTTTGCTAGGATAGTACGAGTTGATCGTAGCATGCCGGTCGGAGAAAGACTGGCGAGCATCCCGTATGGCGAAGTTTGCAGGGTCAATTTTTGCGGGTCCCAACGTTGCTCGCAAAATGTCGGCGGTGCCAATTCGCCCCCGCCTGTTGCGCGGAGCTGACGGCTACGGATTACGTCCCACCCTTCGTTTGATCATCTTGCCAAAGAATCTCTAGTAGCGGATAAAGCCATGAGAATTTGTCTTGCGCGATTGTCAACAATCTTCCATGACCGTAATGTGTCTCAGGTCGAGCCGTTCTTTTGTCGACCGCTCGCAGCCATTATCGTAACTTTGCTGACGGTCGGAGCGGCAAGTGGCCAGACCGATCCGCTGGACTGGCCGTATTGGCGCGGGCCAGAGAGCAACGGGATATCGCGTGAAACCGGGTTGCCCGAGACGTTCAATCCCAAAGGGGGCGCTGGGAGTATGGTTGCGTGGGAGCAACCGGCATTGGGGAGTCGCAGTACGCCAGTGGTACTCAACGGACGGTTATATACAATCTGTCGCGCCGAACCGGGGACGGCGCGCAAAGGAGAGAAGGTTGTTTGTGCCGACGCAAAGACCGGCGAGATTCTGTGGGAAAATCGCTTCAATGTGTATTTATCGGACGTACCGGCCGAGCGAGTGGGCTGGTCGGCCGTGGTCGGTGATCCGGAAACCGGGAAGGTCTACGTGTTGGGCGTGTGTGGGTTGTTTTCCTGCATTGATGGGGAAACAGGCAAGACGTTATGGAGCGTTCCACTTCACGAGCGGTTTGGGTTATTGAGCACCTACGGCGGCCGAACAAACTATCCGGTCATCTGCGAGGACCTGGTGATCGTCAGCGCGGTTGTCATTGGTTGGGGCGAGAACGCTCGGCCCTGCCACCAGTTCATTGGGCTCAACAAGGAAACAGGGGATGTGGTCTGGTTCAACGGAACTCAGTTGCTGCCGGATGACACCACCTACAGCGCGCCCGTCGTGACGGTGTTGAATGGTCAGAAGGCGATGGTGTTTGGATCTGGTGACGGAGCGGTATGGGCATTCCAGCCGCGGACGGGGCGACACATCTGGCGTTACCAGTTTTCGCAACGCGGTTTAAACGTATCTCCAACAATCGATGGCGACACCGTCTATATGGGCCAATCCGAAGAGAATGTCACGGGTACGACGATGGGAGCGGTCGTTGCCATCGACGGCAACAGTGAGGGAGACATCTCCGATTCGGGCGCGACATGGAAGGTCGAACGATTGATGGTCGGCAAGAGTTCTCCGCTGCTCGTCGGCGATCGGCTGTACGTGGTTGAGGACAGTGCCAAACTGCACGTGTTGGATCCGAAGACGGGCGATACACTTGCCAAGCGAATTGCGTTGGGCACGATGATGCGATCCAACTTGTTGTATGCCGATGGCAAGATCTATGCGACGGAAGCAAACGGTCGCTGGTACATCATGAAGCCGGACGAGAAGAAGGGGGTCCAGTTCTTGGCGAAGGGGAGGTTACCGGCCGGGGAAGAATGTCATGGCTCGCCAATCTGCTCACACGGCCGCG
>JAGQPD010001255.1 GCA_020426865.1 Planctomycetales bacterium | reverse complement strand
AGATCGTATAGTCCGCGGCATCGACGGAACCATTGCCGTTGTAGTCGCCGAGCAATCCACCTGGTTCGTTGGAATAAGTGACAGTTCCTTCGAGTGTCGCACCTTCGGGCGAAGAGAACGTGAAGACCAGGTCACCATCCTGGCCAGCGCCGAACTTACTGGTGTCAAAGGCGCTGCCCAGCGAGACGGACGAGTTCGCTGCCAACGTGCTAGTACCCTTAAGGAAAGCTTCCCCGATGACACTACTGTCGGATGCACCACCTTCGTCCCAACTCTCACCAACGCCATTACCAACCGATTGGTAATTCTGGTCGCTGAGGCTGTTCCAGGTGGAGGGCTTTAGCGCCCCGCCGGCACTGGCGATCTCATAGAAATCGAATTCAACGGACGCGGCATTGTCGTTTTTGATCGTTACCACACCAGTGACGGTGTTAACATCAAGCGACAAACGGGGCACACCTGCATCCGGGCCAGCTGCCAGGCTGTCGGCGACTTCCGTAGCGGATAACGCATGGTCGTAGATTCGGAATTCGTTGAAGGAACCATCGAAGACCGGATCGTTCCATTGCGACCGACCAAGCCAGTTGTTGTTGTCGACCATCGTACGGAGGTCGATATCTGCGCTGATGAAGTTCTGGCCTACTAGACCGCCATCATAATACAGCGACATTGTGCCGTTCGGGCCTGACGTTGCATCATTGTGATCGTAGACCGCAACGACGTGGTGCTCGACACCTACATCAAACGGGCCAGTCAAACCGACATTTGGCTCTTCGGAATTCGACGCCGGATGGTTCGTCATCTCGAGACCGTCGGTATATCGGCCCGAGTTGGGCGTGATCAATACGTAGGCCGCTGTCGAACCGGACGATGAAGTATCTTCACCGTCATTACTAGTCCCAAAATCGCCGAATCGTTGCCACGTCCGTTGCGTGGCAACCGTGGCCCACCATTCGAAGCTGATGGCGCCGTTGGTGCCCGAGTTCACAGCCGCGGTAACGATTCCGTTGGGGAGATCGACGTAAGCATCTTCTGTAATGTCGTTTGAACCTTGCCCCGTGTTGGCGGAGAGGTCGATTTGACCGCCGACAAACGCATAGTTTACCCCGACACCTGCATCGACGACGGTACCATTGGCACCGCCGATCGAATCATCCGCCGAAATGTTGAAACTGTAGCGGTGAACCATGTCCGCTGAGGCCGACGATGAGCTCACGAGCATGCCTGCAGCCGCAACCACGGCCAGCGCTGCAACCTTACGAGAGCGGCGAAGCATGCCAAAGGCTCCCGCAACAAGTGACAAGAGCAAAGCAGCCGAGGCGGGTTCGGGAACGGAGTTCAGCATTGCCTGGAACGAACCGACGCCCTGAGCCGCTTCAAAATCGTTACGGAAGAAGCGATAATCGCTTACGTCCACAACTTTGTCACCGTTCAGGTCACCTTTACCATATGCGGCAGCAACACTCAACTCAGAAAACTCGCCGAACAGATTGGCCGAGAAGATGGTCCAGTCAGCTTCGTTGACAGTGCCATCGCCGTTAAAGTCGCTGCGGCCAAGTGCGTTTCCGCCATTGCCGGTGTACTCAATCGTGAGGCTGACAACGCTTCCGTCTCCCAAGGTGGCTTCGCCCACGATATCTTCTGTTGGCGTTTGGTGCCAAAGATTGCCGAGCGAGACCGATGTGGACGAGTTAATCGTACCGCCGCTGCCAGTGTTGGCTCCTTCCGCAACTTCGGAGCTTGTGGACGAAGAAACCGTCCATGCCGAACTTGGGTCGAAGGTGCCGTTTCCAGCATCCAAGCGGCCAGAAATAGGCGTCCAAGCTACGTTGTCAATCGCGCCGGTCGCGGACATCAACGTGTAACTCTTAAGGCTGCCAGTGCCTCCTGTATTCGAGAGGGTCGCCGCGCCGGTCGTTCGGTCAATCGATAACGTTGGATTGGGTCCGGTAAATGGCACTGGTCCAGCCGTGAAGCTGTCACTAACCTCGGTCGCCGACAGGGCATGGTCATAGACGCGAAACTCATTGTACGACCCATCAAACAACGGATCGGGCCATTGCGAACGTCCAAGCCAGTTATTGTCGTCAAGGACGGAATCCAGGAGAAGGCCGTCGGGGATGTTATTCGACGCAGCCAACGCGCCATCCACGTAGAGATATGTGGTACCGTTTGCTCCTACAGTGAAGTCTGTTTGGTCGAGTACCACCGCATAATGATGCTCCACTCCAGTGGTTTGCCGTGGACCATTGGTAGCTGTTTCTAAGGCTCCGGCACCGTAACGAACCCCCAACCGCAGGTCAGCACCGCTAGACGACGTCAGAAACACATAATCGCTGGCATTGCCACCCGTGGCCGTATTCTCACCTTGATCGCTCTGGCCGAAGTCGAATAGCCGCGCCCAAGTCCGTTGGGTTTGTTCCGTAGCCCAAAGCTCGAAGCTGATCGCCCCGCGAGTTCCCTCGAAGGCACTGTCGCGCACTAGAAAATTCGGCAAATCGATGTACGCACCCGTCGTGAATGCCGTCGGGTCTTCGGCCGTCGCCTGATTGGAACTGATCCCACCGTTGCCAGCGGTATTGTTGCCACTTAAGTCGATCTGGCCGTTCACGAAGCCAGCAATGCCGCCCGGATCGACGATCGAGCCATTGTATGCGGCTCCACCCACGCTGTCGGTGACCGTGCCGTCATTGAACGTGTACTGATGCCGTAACGCAGCCGACACAATGCCCGCATGGGCAGTGGCCAGCACCAAGCTCAAAGTGAGCCAACGCCAACTTCCTCTCAACATAAGGATACTCCCTCTCGAAGCGAAAAAATGTGATCCCACACGCAGTCTTTGTAACCCGTTGCAGCGCTTCCTCGCCCAACCCGTAGAATAAACACACAACCTCACCCCGTCACCGTGCCCACTAACCCCTGGGTATGTTCGGGCACTGCGACTTTACGCTACCTCGCGGCAGCAAATTACGCTATTCTTTGGTAAAGTCCAAGCCAGCGGCGGTCGACATGGCCCGCCAAGTCTGCAGATCGATCGAATCAGCCACGAATTGAACCGATCCGTCGCAATTGGTCGCTTCCACGCCACCGGGATGATGGCTGCGCGACCCAAACGTCTGCATGAACGTGTTGTCCCCCGATACGCGACGCGGTATCGGAATGTTGTTTTGCTCGTAATAACGAGCTTCCACGACCAACCGCGCGATATCGTCGCCGATCGGCGAATTAGGAGGCAACCAGGTCGTGAATGATTGACCGCCCAGACAAGTAACGATATCGGAATATGGACCGCCCCACGCGTTTTGGCTGTCCAGTTCCGGCAGCACCAAGATCTCTGCCATCATCAACGTTTTACTCGTTCCGTCCTTGATCTTCCGCAACGGCACGCCGTCGTTGAACGTGAA
>JAGQPD010001254.1 GCA_020426865.1 Planctomycetales bacterium | reverse complement strand
CTTCATACGGTCATCCTCAGTCATGCGTTTTGTGACGGGATCTTCCATCTTCCAAGGTCACTTGTCCGCGCCGAGCCCCGACATTTAAACACACGTGCCCCAAAACGTCCAATGTTGATCCGATTATACCAATTCGAGTAGAATCAAAGGGTGGCTGCCGGTGAACCGGCAGAGACGTTTCTTCAACGCGTCGAGGCGCTATGATGAGTACCCAAAGTAAGATAACGGGTGCCGACTTCGATGCCATGATCGACCGCGGCAGCTTCACAGACATACAGAACCGCATATCGAACTTGTATTTCCAAACCCGTGCGCCCATACTGATATGCAACGTAAAGTCCGTTGTGATTTCCTTGCCGAGCCTGCAAACCCCGCTACACGATGCCTCCATTGCACGATGCCACCATGATCGCCAGACCAGGGAACCAGCGCATTGTCCCGCAGCATGTTGAGACGGAAATCGCTCCGACTTTGTTTCCTGGCAGTTCCGGCGTGCTCGTGCGGCCGACGCCAATGTCGTTCGTGCCGGTGTCCTTTGCGAGCCTGGTGCTATCGTTTCTATGGGCGGTATCCAGTTGTGGGCAGACATTGTCTCCCGCCCCGCTTGATAATGTTGACATTCCACCGATGGTCGTCAAGATGCTGCAAAGCAACTGCATGGACTGCCATGACCATGCCACAAGTGAAGGCGGCTTGGCGCTTGATCGATTGCTCGAGGAACCCGTTGCTGCCCATGCGGCCGCATGGGAGGCGGTCGTTCGCAAGCTCACATCGCGACAAATGCCACCGCTCGGAGCGCCTCGACCCGCCGGTGGCGCCTACGACGAGGCTGTCACCGGCTTGGCCTTCACACTCGATGAACTGGCAGCCACGCGCCTAGAGCCGGGGCGCACTGAGACATTTCGTCGCCTTACGCAAACAGAATACCACAACGCCATTCGCGATCTACTGGGCCTGGAAATTGATGTAACGGACCTGTTGCCGGCCGACGAAGCAAGCCACGGTTTTGACAACGTTACGGTCAGCAATCTATCGCCCGTGTTGTTGGATCGCTACGTCTCTGCGGCGCAAAAGATCAGTCGCCTGGCGGTTGGCGTGCGGGCTGATCAGGCGGCCGAGGCAACGTACCGAGTGCCCCCCGATGTCACGCAAGACACACACATTCTTGAAACTCCGATCGGCACGCGTGGCGGCACCGTCATCCGTCATCATTTCCCCCAAGATGGCCGCTACGAAATCCAAGCCTGGTTGATGCGGGATCGCAATGAAGAAGTCGAAGGCCTGCGGGGCTCGCACCGTTTGGAATTCCTTTTAGATCGTCGTGAGGTAGCGACGTTCGCGATCAAACCACCGCCACGGGGCGTGCAGGATCACGTCGTTGACGCCAACTTGAAACGCTCACTGCACGTCACCGCTGGTCCGCACGACGTTGTAGTCGCATTTGCACAGCAGTCCGCCGCTCTGCAGGAAACGCTGCGACAGCCGTTGAACGTCCATTACAATTATTACCGTCATCCGCGGCTTGGGCCGGCCATTTATCAAGTAACAATCCGCGGACCGTTTGCTGGAAAACCGTCATTGGGCACCGCCTCTCGAAAGATTATTTTTCAACGTTCGCCTGGAAGCGACGACGACCCATCTGATTGTGCCAAGACGAATCTGCGTCGATTGTTGCGAAAGGCCTATCGACGAGAAATCACGGATGTCGATTTGGATGCCCCCATGAC
>JAGQPD010001253.1 GCA_020426865.1 Planctomycetales bacterium | reverse complement strand
GTGTATCCTGTCAACCCCGTGATTCGCAAAACAAGTGTCCGGTCACGAGCGACATACCCCATGGTTTCACTGGATGCCTACGCGTCGTCACAAGGGTGGGAGGGGAGGGCACTGGCACATTTGAATGAGACCCTGGACGCGATTATCGATGGAAAGGTCTCTTTCGACGCCCCCGACCTTGCAACCCCCGACCTTGCAACCCCGGAAGCCGCGAACTACGACGCTACGGCCCCAAAGTGACAGCGTTGCTTAAACGTTGTCCCACGGGATGACTTGGATTACAATCGCACTTTGTGCCGCCGATGACTGGATCGTGGCCTCCCATTGAACTTTTGTTTTTACTGCTTGATAGCGGAGCTTCCACTTGACGCGCCCCCACTTATCGCCCGGCCTGCCGACATCCCCTGATTTGCCGCTCAATTGCCTGATCATTCAACCAGCATTCTCCAAGAACAACTATTGGAATTATGTCGAGAGTGCTCGATCGATCGGAGCCGGAACGGTAGCGCCCCCCCTGGGATTGCTGACCGTCGCAGCCCTGCTACCTCAACATTGGTCGATGAAGTTTGTCGACTTGAACGTTCGCGAACTTCCTACCGATATTTGGCAATGGGCGGACCTGGTCTGTGTCGGTGGCATGTTACCGCAACAGCCAACGATCATGCAGATCATTGACCGCGCGCTGGCCGACAACAAATTCGTAGTGGTGGGAGGTGCCGACCCGACCAGCCAACCGGAGGTTTACGAGCAGCGGATGCACGAGTGTTGGGCGAGGGTGAATTGTCGATCCCGATTTGGTTGGAATCGTGGCGGAACGGACAACCACGCGGGCTGTTTCAGTCAGCTACCCGCCCTGATGTCACCGTTACGCCACCGCCGCGCTTCGACCTGCTGGACTTCAATGACTACATTCACGTCGGCGTCCAGTTTTCACGCGGCTGCCCGTTCAATTGCGAATTCTGCGACATCATTGAATTGTACGGGCGCGTCCCGCGAGTAAAAACTGCCGCTCAGTTTATCAATGAACTGCAACATCTTTACGAACTCGGCTACCGAGGTTGGATCGATGTCGTTGATGATAACTTCATCGGCAACCGAAAACTAGTCAAACCCATGTTGAAAGAATTGGCCGAATGGTCGCGCGCGCGGAAGTATCCCTTCTTCTTCTCCACCGAGGCGACGATGAACTTGGCCGACGACGACGAATTGCTCGCCGCCATGCAGGATGCCGACTTCCGCTATGTATTTATGGGGATCGAGACACCCGACCCGGACCTGCTGGCGCTCACGCAAAAACGGGTCAACGCCATGAAACCTATCGTGGATCGTGTCCAGCGGATTTACGATGCCGGCATGACCGTTGCTGCCGGATTCATCTTCGGATTCGATGAGGAGCCCAATGGCAACGACAAGGCCATGATCTCCTGCATTGAAGATACCGGAATCGTCATTGCCATGGTCGGACTACTCGTCGCCCTTCCCAACACGCAATTGACCGCCCGACTGCAGCGTGAAGGAAGGCTGTTGTCCCCCGATCTGCAACTCGTCCCCCAAGGCGACGAACCTTACCGCATCATGAATACCGGAAAGTTCGGCGAAGGGGAAGACAACCAGGCAGCCGGCCTGAACTTCGTCACCTCCCGCGATCGCGTCACCATCTACGAGGAATACAAGAACGTTATTGACCAGGTTTATGCCCCCAACCATTACCTCTACCGGGCATTCCGTACGGCACGCCGACTCCGTCCACGCTATCGACACCAGCCCGGATGGTGGGAGTGGAAGCGAAACCTGCGAGGACTTTTCTCGACGATGGTTTGGATGACCCGCAACCGCGAAACACGATTCACGTATTGGTCCCTATCCTGGAAATCGATCTGGCTCGGATTGGACCGGTTCGACTACTTCCAACGCATGGCCTCGCTCTACATGCATTTCCACAACCAGACGCAGTTCCTGAAACCACAACTCGACATCAACATCGACTTCGCCAGACACCACGCCGCTTACCCCCGATCGGTGGCCGATATGCAACCGCAGGGTACTGCCATCTCTTAGTCATCCGACCGCTCAACGTCGCCACGTCAGACGGGGCTGCAAGCAGCCCAATCGTGCCGTGTTAATCTATGGCGGTTTTGCCGAATGTGCCGCGGAGCACGGATTTTCTTACCGCATGCGTCAGCCTCGACGATTTCTTTATGCGAGCGACCCTGTTTTTACGGGTCCTGATAGAAATGCTGTCAATGACACCATTACAAGCAGGACCAACCTCAATCACGGTGTTGTGCTACTGAGAGAATTATGAACCGAGTGATTCTGACAGCTTTTCCCCTGTTGCTGGCGGTCGGCTGCGCCTCGCTGCAGGATCACCAATACCGGGCCACGAACTATTTGCGCGCCGGCGTCGCGTGGCGGCAGTGCCACGGGCAGCTAGGCGACCGGTTGATCAGCTCGCACTTCGAGACGGGCTGGAAACGCGGCTACTACGACGTGGCGACCGGTTCGGACGGAACGCCGCCACCGGTGCCTCCCGAGAAGTATTGGAAGTCGAAGTACCAGAACGCGGCGGGCGAGCAGGCTGTCAGCGACTGGTACTGTGGATACCGCGAGGGGGCGGCGGCAGCGATTGCGGAAAACCGCGGCGTCCTGCACGACTTGCCACACTTGGACGTAGGGATCGACCCTCGTTGCAATGAGAACCCGAGCATCTTGACAACATATTAGGGAAAACTTGAGCCGTTTGCAATCTGCGGCAAC
>JAGQPD010001252.1 GCA_020426865.1 Planctomycetales bacterium | reverse complement strand
CATCAAACCCGTCTCCGTCAAAATCACCCGACACTGGATAGCCGCGCAGCTGTGAATCAATCCGCGTGTCCAGCTGATAATCGTGATCCGTGTCGAAATAGAACACGGTTCCCGTAAACAGCCCGACCTCGTCGCCATTGGCGTTGCTCGCATCGAAGCGGCCCGCGAAAGGCATGCCCGGCAAATTCACCGGCTCGGCCAGATCGATATCCGGCACGCCGTCGTCATCCGTATCGATCAACCAACGCATTACCAGGTTGCCACCGATCCCCAACGTTCCGTATGCCGCCAGCTTGTCGAAGCCGTTGGCCAGGTCGGCCGGATTGGCGGTGAAGTTGCCAGCAAAGATCACGTCCTTCGTCAAACCAAACTCAAATACGAGATCCTCGTTCCCATCGTCATCGGAGTTTTCTGGATCCCACAAGAAGTTGCCATTGATATCCACGTACACACTCGGCGGTGCCCACGACGCGATCTCGGGGCGGCTGTCGACGGTAAATCGGCGCAAGTAATAGCCTCCGTCAACGTCGCGAAGATGGTTGCTCGCCGGATCGACAATCTTTTCTGACACAAGCAGGGTAAATCGATCATCGGGCAACGGTTCCGCGAATGTCAACGTAACGGTTGCCAACGCAGGAAGTCCATCCGCCAAAACGATCTGATTGTATACCGCACTTTGAATCGGAATGATCCCGTTGTGGTCTCCCGTCAACTGATACAGTGCCAGGTCCTCGGCAATTGCCTCGACGAGTGTATTGTAGAGAAATCCAGGAGCCAATCGGTCGGGCAGGTCCTCAAACGTCAATACGAGAGCATTCACCAGTGGCGTTGGCCCTACCGTTGCTGGTTTTTCGGCAAATAAATCAAATGGGTTGCCTGGCGAGTTGATTTCAATATCGATGATCCGCGGACCTTGCGTGTCGACAAAGATCTCCAAGGCCTGTTCCGGGCCGACGTTCCCCGCCAGATCTTCGGCCGTCGCCAGAATCGTCCGCAGACGATCCAACGCTGCGAAAACGGCCGGGTCATTCATGTCCACTCGCGACTCCACCGACCAGGCTCCCAACGGCGACAGCACGTTACCATCAAACGGTACGGCGACATCTTTTCCCAAAATGGCCCCGGCCGACGTAACCGTCACAATCGCATTGTCTTCAGCAAACCCCAGGAATACCGGTTCGGTGATGTTTGTCACCCGATCGGCCAGGGTCGTGGCATCGATCGCCACATGCGAATCCGTAGCTGGCGAGAGAACGAGCGTTGGAGCGATCGGCGTTACGGTATCGATCGTCACTTGCAGCAGAAAATCGTGGCTGATAGTGCCAGCTCGGTCCTCCACCTCCAACTTGAAGTTGTGGACGCCGTCGGGAATTACGACACCGGTCGCGTCGTTCAGTGTTTGCGTGACCGTGTGAGTGAAGAAACCGGCAGTAACAAAACTGTTACCATTCAGTGAAAACGAGTCGACGACCAGCAATTCATCGACCCCCACATTGCCGTCGGGGCGCAGGTAAATGCGGTACTTGATGTCGTTGGGCGCCGGATTAGCCCCTCCATTGGTCGTGTCGTTGGCCGTGACCGTCAGAACGGGACGATTGAAGTTCGTGATATTATCGGAGTTATTGCGGCCACTGTCGGTGGTCAAGTCCAACAGCGGCGTGTTGGGCTCGATCGTGTCAATGGTAATTGTCAGCGGCAAGCTTGCGGGGCTACGGTTACCCGCGGCGTCTTCGAATGTGGTCGTGATATCATAAGTCGCGTCGGCGAGCGGTTCGACGGTTACTTCCCACAATCCATCGCTTCCGGCGACGCCTTCGCCAACCAATTGATTCGTATTGGTCACCGTGTTGCGAGCGAAAACGCGCACTTTCGCTCCGGCGAATGTTTCGCCCGAGAATGCAGGGGACATCTTGTTCGTCACGTCATCGTTGTTGAACATCCCCGTATCGCTTGACTCCAACATATCGGGCGCCGGGGGTTGCACGACGAGCCCATCACCGGCGATGGTCAAGGTCAACGGGGCCGACAGTTGTGAGCGTCCGGTTTGCGTGATCGACTGACCATCGAAGATCTGTACCGCCGCCGTCACAAAAAAGACACCGTCGGCCAATGCTGCCGCCGGCGTAAATTGAAATAGATGACCGGTCGTACCCAATGCTGAAGCGAACCATGACGACACCGTACCGTCACTTGTGTTGACGATATTCACCAGCACTGCCGCTCCCGGCACATCACCCGCATTGGCCTGTGTTGGATTGAGGATGGTGATGCCGGCAAATTGACTGAGATCGGCCTGAATCAAAAAACGTGGCGTCGTATCTGCCGTCACGTCGTCGTCATTCATCA
>JAGQPD010001251.1 GCA_020426865.1 Planctomycetales bacterium | reverse complement strand
AGTCAGCAATTTCGGAGTCGCTTTACTGCGCGATTTGAAAAATAGTAGCGATGATCCGCCTGTCGTATTGCAAGTCGAATCGCATCCGTACCTGTCGCAAGAAAAATTGCTGCGGTACTGCCGCGAGCAGGGGATCATTTACACCGCGTTTTCGCCCTTAGGGGCACTTTCTTATCACGCGTTGGGGATGGCGGATCCCACGGATTCGCTGCTTGGCCGTCCCGAAATACAAGAGCTTGCGGTCGCGCATGGCAGGACACCCGCTCAGGTCTTGTTGCGATGGGCGGTTCAACGTGGAACGGCGGTGATTCCGAAAACGACAAACTACCAACGGCTACGCGAGAACATTAGTGTCTTCGATTTTGCCCTCTCGGACGGGGATATGGCGAGAATTAGTCGGCTAAACAGAAACCATCGCTATAACGACCCAGGTACTTTCTGCGAGGCGGCGTTCAACACGTTTTGCCCAATCTACGAGTAATCGCAGATACCATATGCCGTTGTTTCTGAATTTTTCGTAAGCCATGCACGGACGGTTTCCAGGTAGGGCGGGGCTTCTTGAGGTGGAGGCTCCTTCTTGGTATCGTGTGGGGTACCTCGGAGTGGAACGGCAGGGGACGGTGCATGTGGATGGTTCGACGAGGCAAAAGAGTAGGTCGCTGTTACGAAAATCCTGTACATGAAACTAGGAGCATTGACGATGAGACATACAGTGATGTTGCGTTCTCTGTTGTTTGCCAGTTGTATTGCGGCGGTCGTTGGGGTTACATACGAGGTTCGGGCTGGCAATGAATATGCCTCGGCCGTGATGGCGTTGAATCCAACGCACTATTGGAGGTTGAACGAAACAACTGAAGGGATGGCGATCGACGAGAAGGGGACGCTAAACGGAACGCATCAGGGAGTGTTCGCTCCAGGGTTTGCCGGTGAGGTAGGCGTACCTGGACCGGATGTCCCTGGGCTCGAGATCGATAATGTGGCGTTCGGCGCATTCAATGCGGCCTCGATCGGCTTAGGTCCCGGTTCGGCATTGGCGGCGCCTGTCATGACCATCTCCGGTTGGTTTCAGGAGGCTGGCAGCGAAGGTGGTGACCGATTCTGGACGAACAATCAAAACGATCCGAACACCAGTTTCCAAGTGTTTTTTGGTGGCGGATTCGGCGACACGGCCGCGAGCATTGGTATTGGGTTGGATCCGGCTACGAACGGATTTCCGACCGACGGAAGTCTGCCATCTGGTTCAGGCGTTGGCAATTTTCATATTCCCGATTCGACGGTGCCCACAAAAGACAATGTTTGGCATCACATCGTCGCCTCGCGTAATGGCAACAATATCGAGAACGTCATCGTCGTGATCGATGGCGTCAACTATGGTCCGGATACCTGGCGGGATTCGACGGATACTTGGGGAACGACCGGTTCCGATGCCCAGATTGCCACTCGTACTCCGCCCGATGGTGGCGACGCTCAACACGCAATCAACGGTTCGGTCGATGAGATTGCTGTGTGGATTGGTCGGCAACTGACTGTGCAAGAGGCAATCGGACTGTACCAGGCCGCTGTCAATCCAGGCATCGGACCCGGTTTGCTTGGCGACTACAACGGTAACGGTTCGGTGGACGCGGCGGACTACACGGTCTGGAAAGATACCTTCGGGTCGACGACCGATTTGACGGCCGACGGCAACGACA
>JAGQPD010001250.1 GCA_020426865.1 Planctomycetales bacterium | reverse complement strand
GCTGGGACAGCCGTGTAACATTCGATTTCCCACGGAGAAGGCTTTGGTCATGTATCGATCCGAACAACGTCCCGCTCCCGTTGGGGGCGCCCTCGTGACAGCCCTGGTGGGTTCGCTGTTGGCATTGCTGCCGTTGGGCTGCCAGCGTGCGCCGACATCGCCCGAGCAGCGAGCTTCGTATTTCCTGGATCAAGGAAAGTATCAAGAGGCCATCGATCTTTGCGACCAGATGTTGGCATCAAACGCCGGCGACTCCGACGCACGGATGATCCGTGGACAAGCTTATCTGAATCTGAATCAATGCGAAGACGCTGCGGCCGATTTCACCACAGTAATACAAGCTCGACCGGATGATCCGGAAGCCCTCTACCATCGAGCAGAAGTTTATCTGCAAATGAAGCGGAATTCCGAGGACGAACAACGGCGCGAGCAGTACGATCAGCTGGCGAGGGAAGATCGAGCCGCGGCACGTGAATTGGACAAGGACGCAGTCTCTGCCGCATATACGAACGAATTGCATTCGTCGAGCGTCCCGCCCTTAAACGTGGCCAACAGCGACGAACAAGAGAATCGCGACCAGCATAACCTACGGGGCACGGGGGAGGCCGAGCTCTCTCCCGATTCGTCTGGCGATCTGCTGGCCCTTCCGGCCATGGAAGGTGGGATTCCGGAATTACCGCCGCATCCGTCGGACCTGCCGTTTGACGCTGATCAAGCCTCGTTGCCGTCATCCCGCCCAATCGTCGACCTCGCACCTCCCAAGAATAGCCAGCCCGGTTCGGAATCGACGATTGTGGAAAACTCGACCGACCCGCGCCCCAACATCTTACCCCCCTCCGGTGCTGCCTACGGCCATGATATCCTGATGGAAAACTACGGCAAGCGGACGGGGATGCCACCAGTCCTGACCCACGATCTGGCGAACGATCCGCTGGGCAAGAACAATGAAGATGTGGCCAATCCTCAAGCTCAAGATAAGGCCGCCCCTGGCGAGGATCCCGAACCGGACGAGCAGGTTGTCGCGACGCCCGTGCCGTCGCCTTTGAGTACGAGTTTACCATTGGGACCGGACGGCAACTTCATGATTCCCGGCGGTGCCGGCTACGCTCGCGTCGCGCCCAACTATTCCGGCTCGACGCTCATGCCGACTCCCATGCAGCCTGGAGTGGGTTACCGATCTGGGGTCGCTCCAATCGTCGGTTCGACTGATGTCACTCGATTCGGTGGTGTGCCCTCCCCCTACCAACGAGCTCCGACGTCGCCATTTGGCGGTCCTGGCAGCACAGGTCAGGTCAACCCGGCCGGTACGATTGGCCAGACGACGGTTCCACTGGGACCGGATGGCCAGCCATTAGGTCCAACGTCGATGGTATTGGCACCTACGGCCTACGGGAATAGCTACAATTCGACCGACCCCAAGGGAGGACTCCGGCCCGGCGAAAACGCCTTTGCCGCACCGCGTTATGACGACGGCCAAGAACAGCCCAACTTCCTACCGAATTCGATTGATTTACCAGGTAGTGATCTGTTCCTGGACGCCTCCGGCAACTGAGATTCATGGAAGACAGAATCGATCTAAGACGCTTATCTGGCACTGATGTTGTTGTGTCTCCGGTGGCATTGGGGTGCTGGCCGATCGCCGGCATGACGAGCGTTAATGTCAACGACGCCGATAGCCTCGACACCCTCAAGGCGTGTCTCGCT
>JAGQPD010001249.1 GCA_020426865.1 Planctomycetales bacterium | reverse complement strand
CGGCGCGAGACTGCAAGCGATCTCTCAACGAAAAAATAATCAGTCGTCGTCGACTGCGTGGCGCTGGAGATCCTCAAGGTCAATAAACTCCAGCGACGAAATATGCGTCGCTCGCAAATTCACCTTGGGAGCCATTCCTGCTTCCAGCGCCTCGCGCCAGCGTAGGGCACACAGACACCATCGGTCCCCGGCGACCAATCCGGGAAAATCATAGGCAGGGATCGGCGTTGAAAGGTCATTGCCGCGAGACTTGGAAAACTTCAGGAACTCGTCCGTCATTTCCGCACAGACGATGTGCAAGCCCACGTCTTCGGCACCTGTGCGGCAGCATCCATCGCGAAAAAAACCTGTACGCGGAGACATCGAGCATGTCTCCAATTCGCCACCCAAGACGTTTTTGGCACCCATGTAGTACGACTCTCGCATTGTCAGATAAAATAGCAGCGACAACAAATCATCTCCCACGTGCTAACAATATCATTCGCTTGGGCAATCGACAATGACTATGCCACGTTTTGCAGCGATTGTTTACGGTTTTTCACTAGGTGTAACGCTCTTCGCCCCCGGTACCGTCCTGGCTGCCGACCGCCCGAATATCGTGTGGCTGTTGTCCGAAGATAATTCCAAACACTTTCTGGAAATTTTCGACTCACACGGCACACCGACGCCCAACATCCAGTCGTTAGGGGAACACGGGTTGATTTTTGATCACGCATTTTCCAATGCACCGGTCTGCAGTGTAGCTCGCACAACTCTCATGACAGGCTGCTACGCGCCACGTATCGGCACGCAATATCACCGTCGAACCGTCGCGGTACCGTTGCCGAACGAGCTGCAGATGTTCCCTTTCTACCTACGGCAGACCGGGTACTACACGACGAACAAGCAAAAGAAGGACTACAATGCGATCGAAGGCGAAGACGTGTGGGACGAATCGTCCAATCGAGCGTCATGGCGCAATCGAGCGCGCGACCAGCCTTTTTTTCATATGCAAAGTTTCGCCGCGTCACACGAAAGCTCGCTGCATTTCTCTGCGGCCGAGATGACTGCCGACCCCACCAGCACCGACCCACACGTCATTCACCTTTCACCACGTCATCCGGACACACCAACGTTTCGTTACACCTACGCGCGGTACCACGACCGCATCCAACAGATCGACTCGCAGATCGGCAAGATTGTTGACGACTTGGCAAGCGACGGCGTCCTGGAAGATACCTTCGTATTCTATTTTGGGGACCACGGGGGGGTGTTGCCCGGCAGCAAAGGCTACTTGTACGAAACCGGCTTGCATGTGCCGCTCGTCGTACGCATACCCGAAAAATGGAAAGACCTGGTTGATAACGCAGATGGACATCGAGTTAGCGGCTATGTCAGTTTTATCGACTTTGCTCCCACTGTCCTCAACCTTGCCGGCATACCTGTTCCGCGACAGATGGATGGTCAGCCGTTCCTGGGGCGTCATGTGAAAGCCGTTGAGGTTGACGCTCGCGACGAAGCCTACGGCTACGCGGACCGCTTCGACGAAAAATACGATCTCGTGCGATCGCTGCGTAAGGGGCGTTACAAATACATCCGCAGCTTTCAACCTTTCAACTATGACGCGTTGCAGAACAACTACCGCTACCGCATGCTAGCGTACGAGGAATGGCGGAGGTTATACGAGGCCGGTCGATTGAACAACGCACAGCGTCAGTTCTTTGAAGCTCGAACGGCTGAAGCGTTGTACGATCTCGAGCAAGATCCATACGAAACACACAATCTGGCCGCCGACCCGGGGCACGCGACGACGCTGTCCGACCTCCGTCAACGCCTGAATGCGTGGATGATGGAAATGCCAGATTTGAGTCTGTATCCTGAAAGCGAGCTGGTGGCGAGGGCGTTTGACGACCCGACGGGGTTCGGCCAACGGCACCGTGGCGAGATTGCCGAGCTGCTGGACGTCGCGAACTTGAGCTGCCAGTCTTATGCGGATGCTCGACAAAGAATCGGCACGGAACTCGAACACACCGATCCGTGGCACCGGTATTGGGGCCTGGTCGTATGCAGTAGTTTTGGTCGGCAGGCCGCGGAATTCGCCGATCGAGCTCGCAACCTGAGCGAAAGGGATCCGGAACCGCTGGTACGAATACGAGCGGCCGAGTTCCTGGGATTGACGGGATTGGGCGATCCCCGTCCCGCCATGATGGATGCCCTGGCCCATTCGAACGATCCGGTCGCCAGTGCGTTGATCCTTAATTCCGTCGTCCTGTTGCGGGATGGCTATCCGGGCTACCACTGGTCGATCACGAATCAGCAGCTCAATCCAAATGTACGGCAGAACGACGCTGTCAACCGCCGGCTTCAATACTTGTCATCCGAGTAGTCACCCGCTGGCACTCCACCGTTTTTCCGGTGGCATATCTGTGGGTTTGACACGTTTTCCCGTAGTGTCGTGAATACCTCGAACCATATAGTATTCACGTCGCGGCAAAAATGCGATGGGCGACCGAGCCTTGCCACCGGCTTGTCCAAATACCGCCGTCAAGTCATACGCGAAGATCGCTATTCACCTCGCGCAGGAGCGGGAGGAAGGGCTTTGACGTGAGCTGCCACGGGAACTCCGGCGATCTCCGTTTCTTTCAGCTCACTCGAAACCTTGATCCCCTTCACATCGCACAACTGCCCTTGGGGGGAAATCGCTTTAATGCCATAGAACTGCCCATCCGGTGCGACGGCCTTGATGTGGAAAATGCTGCCACTTCGTTTCACACCCTTGACGTCAAGTCGTTGGCCGTCCGGCGCCAGTGCTTTGATGTCGAGTATCGTCCCATCGTCGGCAATCGCCTTAACAGGTGCATACTTGTCGTCACTTACGAGGATCTTGACGGGGATCCTCGTGTCCCCCATCAGTGATTTGATATCCATGAATTGCCGATTGCCATTCTCCTCTAACGCCTTGATGTCATAGATCTTCCCGTTCCTATCCAAGGCCTTTACGTCCAGCAGTCGGCCTTCGGGATGGACGGCCTTGATGTGCCACACGGTCAATTCCTGAGCTTGAATCGTCGACGTGGCAGCGACGAGAAGTCCGATGATCGGCAACAACAGTGTCGACTTGTGACAAGTGCGCATGTAAGTTCTCCCCTAGAGCCAAATGAGCGGATTCCAACAAGAGAATATAGCTTACGAGACGGCGCTGCGCGTGGCCATATCCAACGATATTCCCCGGGACCGCCCGCTACGGGCTGTCCGCCGTCCAGTGTTCCTGGTCCAGCTTGTCAGCGGCCCAGAGAATTCCGCGGGTCACGGTGCGGATGAAAACCGGATCGTCGAACGTCGCATTACCGTGCCCATAGGTGGTCCCAAAGACTCGAGCCTTACCATATTGATTTGTCCAGAAGACGGGTTGCTCATCGCCGCTCCGCTCGCTCTTCGACGTTGCCAACGGCACGGTGTTCGGCCACACCTTTCGAATGATATACAATTCATCACGCGGCGTCTTCCAAGTCTCGGGAAACCCTTTCATGATCGGATGATCGGGCGCGACACATGTTACCGGATATTCGCTCTGATGCTCATGGTGCATACTCGTCACACCCAGCAACTCGCGCCAATCGTCGATCTTTGTCGCGCGATACGTGTGCATGGCACAATGGATGACCACGGCCGGCATACCTTGCTGGTGGGCTTCGGTGATCTTTCGGATGTAGTCGGCATCGTCCGTATCAGCAAAGCACTCGTTGTGGACCACCACATCGTACGGCTTGGCCCACTCCGGATCGTTATAGAGGTCAATCTTGCCGCGAGTTCCTGTGCGGGGGTCGAGCATCACGGTCCACTTGACGTTCGCCAGCTTCTCACTTCCGTTCGCCAGCTGCCGCGATTGGTACTGATAGTCGTGACAACATCCTCCCGTAATCAGCAGGATTTTGACTGGCTCGGCCGCGCAGCAGCGCTGATCCAAAGTGATTATCGGAATCAGTAACAGAACCAGTGGCAGGCAAGCAACCAGCATCAGTCGTCGAAGACCAACGGAAAGATAACGTGGCAGTCTCCATGAATCGAACATCAATAGCCTCGACCGGAAGGTAGGAATAAACAGGGACGGACAGCGAACACCAGCGTACTTAATGAGTAAGGTCAAAGTCAAGTTATCGCGCAGGAGGCGGTGGGTCTCCCACAGATTATCGCCCAACCTGCAGCCGGTCGTGCCGAGTTATCTGGGTCGTCCTACTCGGGGACCACGCCCAAATACCGGGACAGCATCTCGGACATGGCAAGTATATGTCGTTTCTCCAGCCCGGACGGTGATTTCCCCCGTCCCCCACTTAGCATGGATCGGTTCGGTCGACTCTTGGCCATCGATCACACTACGATAGAGGTACCTGGCATGTTCATCCCAATCGTGTTGGCGTCCGTTACGGACGACTTTCAACAGGCGTGGGTTGTCGTGCCAACCGATGCTCAACCAGCGACCGTCACTTCGCGTATGTCGGATAATGCCGGTGTTTAGCCTGCTCGCATCGACTTGGGCAGCCAGGGTCGCGGCGCGAAACTGTTCGTAGCTGCCGTGGCTTTGTCGCTCGCCGACTTCCATCACCAAACCACAATACGAGTCCCCGATACCGCGGGCCGAAAGCACTTTGTGTCGGGGAAACTTGGCATGATCGCCCTGACAATACTTTTCTGTGTGCGTGGTATCGAGTTGAAACGGCGACGTGTTTACCGGATGAATGGCAATCCATGTTCGGTCTGCTTTCAGAAATGTCACTGCTCTCTGCTGTTCGACGATCACGTCGTCGGGTATCAACCATGTCCAGGGAGCGTCACCATCGCATACTAACCAAATCGCAACGTTTTGGTCTTGGGCGACGCGATTGGCTGCTACCGTCTTTCCGTGCTGGTACATGGGGGACCCGACAAAACCCGGATCGGGGCCGGGAACGCACTGCATTGTCTGTGCCCCATCATCGTCGCTATAAACGACCAGTTTAAAACCATTCACGTCACCGCCGTCTTCGCTGGTACCACTGGCCAAGGTCCCAAGTTGATAAGAATGGGCAATGTATTGCGTTTCGAGGTACTCTGGCACCGCATCCGTGTCATAGGTAGTCGTGGCCGAATAAGGTGGCTTGCTGGCGTAGATCGTGAGCGGCTTTGTGAATTCCTTATGGGCCAGATTTAGCACCGCTTGGGGTGGCCGGTACTGACTGGAAATCAAATGGACTTCGTCCGACTCCCAATGATCATCCTTTGTTCGCGGCGTGTCGCCGAAGTGCACCCACAACATGTTGGCGGCACTTCCGCCGAATGGCTGCACGTGGTTGTAATCGCGTTTGGTTGGCCCATTGAACGCCCCGCGATAGTACTTGACGGCACCGGCGGCAAAGACCCAATCCAAGCACGCTTTGGCGCATGCCGTGACTTGTGGGTCTTTCGAGAAGTCATAAAGGTTGCAAAGCGGCGCAATGGAGTGGCCGTGATAATTCTCCGAGTCCCATTCTCCCATGCCAATGTGGTACAAGGCACTCGTGTACTGCTGGATATAGCTCTTGTATTGCTCGGCGACAGTGACGTTGCCGGTGGCTTCAGCCATGAGGTAAACGGAAGAAACACGCATCAGGTACAGGTTTTCGGTGCTTCGGACGTCAACCCAGCTGTTCTTGACATCGGGCCCCCAACCCTCGCCAGGTTTGTCGAATGCGTAGTGGGGTCGGCGGAGGGGATCGATTTCCGTCCAGCGCCGGCCGCCG
>JAGQPD010001248.1 GCA_020426865.1 Planctomycetales bacterium | reverse complement strand
TGTGGTGCGAGTGTTTGTGCTGGCGGGGCAGTCGAACATGGAAGGAAAGGCGCCCAATGCGTTGTTTGAGCATCAAGCCAATGATCCGAAGACCAGCGACTTCTTTGCGCGGTTTCGCAAGGACGGCAAGTGGGTGGCACGTGAGGATGTCTTCATAAAGTTCCTGGACCGACACGGCAAGTTGACTCTGGGTTACGGTTCGCCCGAACGCACCGGCGTGGAATTGGCGTTCGGAACGGTGTTGGGTGACCACTTCGACGACCCGGTTCTGTTGATCAAAACCGCCTGGGGGGGCCATTCGCTCGTAAAAGACTTTCGTCCGCCGTCGGCTGGGTTTCCCAATGACGAATACCTGGCACGTGAATTTAAGCAGGCACAAGATCGAATTCGCAACGACAACGAGAAAAACAACCGCGATCAGCCATTGCCAACGCTCGACGAGATTAAGTCCGAGTACGGCGAGTCGTACCGCGATATGCTGAAAGAGGTACAGCAGGCATTGCAGCAGCTCGGGACATTGTTTCCCGAGTTGGCTGGCAAGCAACCGGTGATGACAGGTTTTGTATGGTTTCAAGGATGGAATGACCAGTATGGTGGGGAGGGTGAATATGCATCGAACATGGAGCATTTTATTCGCGACATTCGCGAGGATTTTCACGCCCCGAATCTTCCCGTTGTGATCGGTGTGATGGGGCAAAACGGTTCCCAGCCGGCCGAGGGAGCGATGCTTGTGGTGCAGAAGGCACAGCTTGCGATGCAGGACATCCCCGATTTCGCCAAAAACGTGCGTTCAGTCCGTACCGATTTACTGATTGATAAGGCCGCCGAAGAGCTCTATCCGAATTGGCGCGACAATTTCGAGGAATGGCAGAAAGTTGGCGGTGATTTTGGGTACCACTACCTGGGCAGCGCTGTCTGGTTTTGCCGCATCGGCGACGCTATGGGTTCGGCGATGCTGGAGCTCGTCGAGCCTTCGTCGAACCAATGAGCAGGTTGTTCCATCGAGAAGCTCTTGTTGTCGGGTTGCACACGCGCGTCGCCATCGTCGTGGTGTCCCTCCTGGCTATGGTGGGAGGCTTTTCACGTGCGGCGAGTCCCACACGCTTCGATCAGCCTCCGGGTTGGGCACGTGAGGCGATTTGGTATCAGGTCTTTGTCGAACGGTTTCGCAACGGTGATCCGTCGAACGACCCGACGCCGGTCACCATGGTTGGGGCATATCCTGGCGTTGTGCCGGAGGGATGGAAGGTGACGCCGTGGGGGCAGGATTGGTATGAGCCGGACGGGTGGTTTCCGCGTGACGGCGACGGTGGGTCTGAGTTCCACCAATGGGTTGCGGCACGTCGATTCGGGGGCGACCTTCAAGGTGTCCTGGATAAGCTCGACGAACTACAAGGCCTGGGCGTGACGGCGTTGTACTTTAATCCGTTGAACGATGCGCCGTCGTTACACAAATACGACGCGCGGCATTATCGTCACATCGACCGCAATTTCGGTCCTGATCCCGCTGGGGACGCGAAAATCATTGCAGCGGAAGAGCCAATCAACCCCGCTACGTGGCAGTGGACCGCAGCGGATCGACTGTTTCTCAAACTGATTGACGTAATCCATCATCGCGGCATGCGAGTGATCCTCGATTATTCGTGGAACCACACTGGCGTCACCTTTTGGGCATGGCAGGATGTGGTGAAAAATCAGGCCAAGAGCCGCTACCGCGATTGGTACGACGTCGACGAATTCGACAATCCAGCCACACCCGAGAACGAATTCGCGTATCACGGTTGGCTGAACGTAAAGACGTTGCCAGAGTGGAAGAAAGTGAATGAATTCGAAAAACGTCCGGGCCATGCATTTGAGGGAGACCTTCATCCGGAAGTCAAGGCACACATCTTTAATGTAACTCGACGTTGGCTCGATCCCAATGGCGACGGCGATC
>JAGQPD010001247.1 GCA_020426865.1 Planctomycetales bacterium | reverse complement strand
CCTGCAGGAGTTCTTGCTGCAGCGAGGCGGGGATGTGGATCAACAAGGGAATGTGCGTGCCCGAATCGTAAAGCCATCGTTTGGCCCGGGGCAAACCGACACCGTGGTCGGACCAGAACATGACGATCGTGTTTTCTGACAGATCATCGTCGCGTAGTTCTTGGAGAATCTTCCCGGCCCACGCATCCATGGCAGAGATCAACTCGAAGTATCGCTTCCAATCTTCCTTCGCCGCCGGGGTTTGCGGGTAGTAGGGTGGCAGTTCGAGTTTTTCGGGATCCTGTCGCGCTTCGGCGGGCAAATCGCGGGTAACGTTGGCATACTTTTCGGCGTCTTTAATGCCACTTTCATGGCATCCCGTGAAATTGAACACGGCGAAGAATGGCTGACCTGCCGCTCGATTCCGCCAATGAGCCTTACCACTTGAGTCATCCCATACGTCTGGTGGCGTCGCGAACTGGTAATCTTGTTTCGAGTTATTTGAGCAGTAGTAGCCGGCCTGACGCAGGAACACGGGGAATGGATGCATCCCCGCAGGCAAATTCGTCTGGCAGCGCATATGGTGAGAGCCCAAGCTGTTTTGATAGATGCCCGTAATGATTCCTGATCGACAGGGGGCACAGACCCCGGCGGTCGTAAACACGTTTGTGTATCGGGTAGCAGTTCTCGCAAACGCATCCAGATGCGGAGTCACCGCGTTGGAGACACCGTAGCAACCAAGATGAGGGCTAATGTCCTCGCAGCTGATCCACAGCACATTCGGCCGGACATCGGCAGGATCGGCGTCCGCCGTGTCCGCTGCGTCGACGGCGTTCAATACGTGCAGGGAACAAAAGACAACGGCCATGACGAACATTGCCGACGGAGACGTCGTACGCCTGATGGCTGCGACATTTATCTGACGTTTCACGATCGCCACCAGGGGAGCAGCGTGAGAACTGAATTTCATATCGTCTGGCCCCCCGCTGATTCCATTTGTAGCAGTCGGCGTTTGGTGGCGACGCCGCCGGGGGCCGAGAAACCACCCAGCCCCGATCCACTGGACGGAATGATACGGTGGCAGGGAATGATCAACGGGACTCGGTTCCGAGCCATGATATTGCCCACAGCCCTCGCGGCCAAGGGGCTGCCAGCTCGCCGAGCCAACTCCGCATACGTCGCCTGTTCGCCATAGCCGACCTGACGACACGCGGCCAGCACCCGAGCTTGAAACGGCGTCCACTCCGTATCGTCAATCCGTACGAAGTCGAAATCAACACATTGACCTTGCGCGTATCGCACCAATGTGTCCAGGACCTGGTGTTGAGTTCCATCCAGCGATCGGCTCCGGATATCTACCCAATTAAGGGGGATGTCGTCATACGTCGCAGCCGGTTGCAGTCGGCTGCGCGCCGCGTCGGACGAGCGACAACCAAAGACCAGCCGGTCCACACGGGGACCGCGCCACTGGATGGCCATCCATCCCAATTCGGTATCAAATTGTACAGCAATTCGTTGATCGTTGATTGTGGCTGTTGTCATCGTATCTCCAGCTTGTTTCTGGGGCACCAACCGGGTGCGGCTTTGACAGACTCGCCGCATCGGTCGTATACTAAGAGTGGTCCCGCCAGCGGCGATGATCGTAATCTATTCGCAACGGTGCTTGATTGTAACTGGCCGCGTGGGGAAATAGGAGAGCCCTGATGAATCGCTACTCCAGCTGTAGTGACGACTTCTATATCAATCTGAATTTGAATACGGAAATGGAGTTACGCAACAGTCGCGAGAACGTGTTGCATTTTTTCGAACAAGTCCAAAAGAAATATCCCGGGATGCGAAATTTTTATTGCCGTGACCGGGGCGAGCACGTGCTGGAGGAAGACAAAGATCAAGGCCACTATCGCTGGGCGTCCGTCGAACCGAAACGGATTTGTTCAGGGTACGTCAACCCCGAGGGAATCGAGGCGGCCATCGATCAGCACGCAATGGTACTGGAGTTGGCACCGTATGTACTGTCGGTCAGCCCCCTGGATTGTGAATCGCTGAACGTGATGTTTGGCTTTGATTTCACGTATCGGGGAAACCACAACGAATTGGTGGCGGACGCACT
The DNA here is from genome assembly GCA_020426865.1 of Planctomycetales bacterium. Classification (GTDB taxonomy): domain Bacteria; phylum Planctomycetota; class Planctomycetia; order Pirellulales; family Pirellulaceae; genus JAGQPD01. The sequence continues at coordinate 373 of JAGQPD010001247.1, read as the reverse complement.
GGGCATACCGCCGGCGTTTGAGCGGTTGGCTGAGCATGGGGGGGCAACGACGATCGCCTACGAGCCGGCGTTGCAGATCGCATTTGACGCCGACTGTCGCCTGCAATGTCGTTTGAGTATCGAAACGCGGACGACGGCCTACCACGTGCGAACGGGGGAATACCCCGAAGATCAACTAAGTGTCTATTTAACGATGCGACGCTACGGCAGCTTGGATGCCAGTGAGAATTTCGTCGACGTCATGCGCGAGATGGCGCAAAAGTGCGAGGTATTGACCAGTGAATATCTCACAGAAAATATCCTCCGTCCGTTGCAAGACACGATCGCAATCAATTGAGTGAGTGCTCGCCGAGCGACGTGGTATGGACAGGAT
>JAGQPD010001246.1 GCA_020426865.1 Planctomycetales bacterium | reverse complement strand
GCTGGCACTGTGCTTCTTCGCCACCGGCTGTGCGTCGCTGACCAACCCTACGCTCAATGGAATTCCGGTGCGACGACTGCCGCCGGAAATGCTATCCAACCCCCGACGGGAGGCGATGCAGACCGTTCCCCTATCGGTATTGCGCCAGCGGCAGCCCGACGACTATCTGTTGGGTCCCGGGGATGTATTGGGAATCTACGTTGCCGGTGTTGTGCCACCCACGTTCGATGCGCAACAGATTGCGCCGCCGCCAGTAAATTTTCCATCGCGGATCGATCCGGCCGGTACGGGTTTGCCACCGTCGCTTGGGTATCCGATGACTATCCGCAATGACGGCACGCTCTCGCTTCCACTGATCGACCCACTACGGATGGAAGGCCGTACGATCGAGCAAGCCCAGGATGTGATACGGCACACCTATCTTGAAAAAGGTATTCTGACACCCGGGCGGGAGGCCGTGTGGGTAACACTGATGCAGCCACGACAATTCCGCGTGATGGTCTTCCGGCAGGAAGTTGGCGGGTTCGCCGCGGGTGGACGCGGGGATATCGCCACCAGCAACGTCAAGCAAGGCACAGGACACATCGTCGACCTGCGAGCCTACGAAAACGACGTCCTCAGCGCACTGGCTTATACCGGAGGCCTTCCCGGACTTGACGCCTACGACGGCGTATTTATCTTTCGCGGCGGCCTGGCCAATGGCGTACTTGCCGAACGCCTCGAGGCTTGCGAAAGTGGTTGCATCGATCCCGGATGTTGGGCCGATCTCGATGTGCAAATTACTCATATCCCAACCCGCTGGCCACCTTGCGAACCACTCCCGATTCACCCGGATGACGTCGTCCTGGAGGAAGGCGATGTTCTGTTCCTCGAATCACGAACGCGAGATTTCTTCTACACCGGTGGCCTGCTGCCGCGTGGCGAATTTCAGCTACCACGTGACTACGATCTGGACGTTCTGGAAGCGATCGCCCAAGTCCGCGGGACGCTCGTCAACGGTGCCTTCGGTGGAAACAACCTCAATGGTCTGTTGATCCAGACCGGTATCGGGAATCCCAATCCCAGCGCACTGACCGTCGTCCGACGGACCCCCAGCGGCGGCCAAATTCCCATCTCCGTTGATCTGAATCGCGCACTCCGCGACCCACGGGAACGGATCCTCATCCAACCCGGCGATCTCCTGATCCTGCAGGAAACAGCCGGGGAAGCGATCGCTCGCTACTTTACCAACGTCTTCAACTTTTCCGCCGCGTCCAACAACAATCCCACCCGTGGAGTCGCTGCCGTCAGCGTTCCATAGCTGATAAGTCCGCCACGACAGTCGCACGCACCAGCTCGCACGTCGCCCGAAGATCCGCTGACGTCAGCAAGTAATTCCGTGCCGATTTCGCGATCGCAATGGCTGCCTTGAGCCCGGAATCGCGATGCGCCAACTGATTTAATCCGTTGGCATACAGTCGCGTGGCACCTTCGGCAACCGAAATCGCCCGCAACTGTGGCTCCCCGCAGAAAGCGTCGTACGACAAGTACCATATCGCTCGAACAGGATACGTCGATGTGTCCGTCGCAAGATGCTCCTTGCAAATTGGCACATGCATCGTCCGCGATGTCCGGACCACCGTCGATGGCAGCGGGTAAGACAAGGGCGGGTCACCCTTCAGGCACAAGGCATGTGCGTACGCATGAACGTGGTGCTCGTCCGCGTCAATCGGCGCCAGCTCGTCACTTAAATACCGAAACCCGTGCGACAGCAATCCCCAGGTGATCGTCGATTTTCCCACACCAGACTCGGCAACAAGCAAATGAGCTTGCCCGTGGTACTCGACCACGGCAGCGTGCACAAAGTACAACTCGGACCGTCCCCTTTGCAAAGCAACAACAATGCAACTTTCCAAATAGTGCAGCAATTCCGCGGCGTCCGCCACCGAAACACTCTCGCCGCTATCGGCAGTGACCGTGACGCTATCCCCCTTGCCGCGAGAAACTGCAAAGTAGATGCCGGCTGTCCGCCCCTCGGCCCTGTAATGAGACCAATTCGCGTCAATTAGCCGGTACAAATGGCTGTCATCGCAGCTGATGCCAATGGAATGCCCAAGAATAGAAAACGACAGGTGCATCAAGGGACGATTCAAGATAACCTGCTATCGAGGG
>JAGQPD010001245.1 GCA_020426865.1 Planctomycetales bacterium | reverse complement strand
TCTTTTTGGAATTTTCTGGACTGGACGCGGCTTGACACGGATGCTAACCTCCCCGCCACTTGTCGCCAACGAAAACTCATCACCAGATTTTCCACACGCGAAATGCCACGGATGGTCATCGCTCAACACAATACGAACCGCTTAGGACAACGCAACGCAGCGGGTTGGGCAGCAGGTTGCCTGCTCCTGCTGCTGTTTACGCCCGGCTGCAACGTTTGGTACTTGGCCAAACGGACGGTCTTTTTGGAACCGGAAGCATATCGCTGGTATTCCGAGAACGCTCGGGAGCATCAGTTGTATACGCAGTGGGCCGATGAGGCTTGGGGGACTTGCCTGGGAGACGGTTCGGTCGTGGCGGTCTCGCCGGACTACGAACAGGGATTCCGTGATGGCTTTGTCGATTTCGTCTATGCGGGTGGTTCCGGCGAACCACCCCCCGTACCACCACGTCGCTATTGGCGAATCACGGAACGGACCGGCGTCGGAACCGAGCCGGCCAAGCAATGGGCCGAAGGATTTCGCCGTGGTGCTATGGTGGCGCATGAGGGTGGATATCGTGACCGAGCCGTATTGCCGGTCACCCAAGTTATCCGCCGCGAAGCACTTGTCGGCCAAGCCTATAATGACGAAGATGTGTCGTCGTCGTACACGGAGATGTTGCCCTTGGGCCAGCCTCTGCTTCCCGATCTCGACCAAAACCCGCGCATTCCTTCGGGGCTCAACCCCAACAGCCTGCTACCTAGCGTTCCGTCGAGCGGACAACCCGACTCCAAGGGGCAGCCATCCGATGCCACCTCGGAAGAACTTCCGTCGGGTGCCGGCAGTCTGTTGGAGCCAAACCTGGACGACACAGTGGACGTTGACGACGACAACAACGCCGGTGCCACGACCGACGACGCGAACGACCGTCGGACGGATGACCGATCCAACGATGCCACGACCGACCCGTTCCGTGATCAGGATGCACCGAATTCGATTTACGAGACCGACGACGATATGTTGTCGCCACCTCCCGCTCCTATCGATGGCCTCGATTCGCTGCCACCTACCATCGATCGTCTGCCAAATATGCAGCCCGCGCCTTTAGACCCTGCAGCGGGTGATAATCCCGCGTTGGATGGGGTGGAACCTGGCGAAACGACAACTGGCCCAGAAGCCGAAAACGCTGGCGGCGATGCAAATGGCGATGGCGTCGATCCCGGTGTCTTGCCCATCCCCGCCTCCGATGAAGCGATGCGGTTGCCGACTACAATGCAACTCCGTCCCGCCGCATTTAACGCGCCGATCGATGCGGCTCCGATTGCGGCAAGTCCGACCAGCGGCCTAGCCTCGGCCGCCTCAGTGAGCCAACTGCGCGCGACCGGAATTCGTCCTGTCGCGTCAACCGCTCATGCTGATTCCAACGACGGTTGGCAACTGGCGTCTGTCAAGAAGCCAGTAGCCTCGGTCCCGGCGATCCCCACGACAGATATCACGAAACCAACCGCAGAATTGCCAACGAAACCAGCTGCCGACTCAGACGACGATCCGTTTACCTCGCCGTTCGGTGATTAGCTTGCGGGTCGGCATTTACCACGAAACCATGACAACCTCCAATGGAAATCGGTATGACGACTGGCACTCATAATCTATGGACCAGCGCCGGCGCCGTCCGCCTGCGACGGTACGCCCATGTCGCTACCGTTTGCGCGTTGTTGCTATCCACGATGGGTGGATGTGCATCCGTCACGAACCCAGTTGCCAATGGCGTGCCGGCGCGACTTGTGCCCGACGAACTTTTGGCTCCCTCAAAAAACGAACTTAAGACGATTCCACTGAATTGGCTCGCGCAACCCGACGCCGATGTCTACAAACTGGCTTCCGGCGATATCCTGGGTGTGTACATCGAAGGGATTTTGGGCGAACCAGACCAGCCGCCGCCGATCAATTTTCCGGACGTGGCCGACATGCCACCATCGGTTGGCTATCCGTTCCCAATTGGCAAGGACGGTACCGTTCCGCTACCGTTGGTCGACCCGATCAAGGTCGAAGGGT
>JAGQPD010001244.1 GCA_020426865.1 Planctomycetales bacterium | reverse complement strand
ACTTAATGAGTATGTACAACCACGTTTTTCACAGTCCTCACGGGGTCGTCGTCAAGGCTTTGTTGCTGGCCACGGTTGCCTTGCCCCTTGCTGGCTCGCGTATCTCAGCCAACTATGTCGTGGTGGTGTCGAAAGCCACGCGTGCTGATTCAGAATGGCACGCTGTTGTCGAGACATTGGTCGCCAAGTACGAAGCGGCAAGCGTGCTCGAATATGAGAACTCGGTGGCCGAATGCTTGCCGAAGCTTCAGGAACACTTTCCACGGTACGTTTGTTTTGTGGCGACGCCCAGTGAGTCGACACGAGGCTTTGTGGCTCAGGTTCATCGCGTGACGCGACGTTTGGACGATGATCCTTTCACAGACTGCGTGTGGGGAATTCTGACTGGGTTTGACGCGGACAATGCCCTGGCCATCGCGAAGCACAAGGAACCGTTGGTCATTCGCCGAGCGGCTGCTGGGACCGAGATTGCGTTGGAAAAGCTGCAAGAGGGACGTTGGTATTGTGAGCTGAATCAACACAAGATGGTGCACAAGGACGTCTCGGCCGAGCCGAAGCAAGAAGTGGCCCCGGCAGATACCACATCGTCGCTGGTCGATTCACTCAATGAGTACAAGCCCGATTTGTTTGTTACTTCCGGTCACGCAACCGAACGAGATTGGCAGATTGGCTATGCCTATCGCAACGGGTATTTTCGTTCACAAGCGGGCAGTTTGTTCGGCGTCGACACCAAGTCACAGCGAATGTCGATCCATTCGCCAAACCCCAAGGTTTACCTGCCGATTGGCAACTGCCTTATGGGACACATTGATGGTACGGATGCCATGGCGTTGGCCTGGATGAATTCGGCAGGTGTGCATCAGATGATTGGCTACACTGTGCTCACCTGGTACGGCTACGCCGGATGGGGCGTGCTTGATTACTTCGTCGAGCAACCTGGACGATACAATTTCGCAGAGGCATTTTACGCCAACCAGCAGGCACTACTGCATCGCATCGAGAAATATTTTCCGGATGCTGTGAACATCGAACTCGATGCCAACGGTCGCCCAGCCATGCCAGTGGCACTCACCGATGCCGCTCGCAGTGCCGGCCTAAGTCGGCAAGATGCGATGGGATTACTTTACGACCGCGACGCACTGGCATTTTACGGCGATCCAGCGTGGGACGCTCGACTTGCGGACGGTCCGCTCGCTTATGATCAGCGGCTTGCTGTTTCCGGAGGCGAGTATACGGTGACGATTTCCGGAAACGAAGGGGAAAGATCTTTTGAGCCGGTAAACACCAACGGATCGCAACGCGGTTGGCGACCAATCGTCGTGTTCTTGCCACATCGGGTGAAAGACATCAACATCACGGACGGACACGACTTAGCACCTGTCGTCACCGACAATTTCGTCCTGATTCCGAATCCGCGAAAGTATGATCCCCTGCGGGAGTATCGAGTCAGCTTTACCGCGACGCGCCAGTAGTGACTTGATGGCTTACAGGTTTGATCGACGCTTGATTAGCGTCGTCTCTGCAGTGTGCCAGTCGCATTGTTGCGGGTTCCTTGAGCAGTGAATGCCAAAACAGATGATCGCCCTTTCGCTCCGCTCGCGGTGGCGATCGTGGGTAACGCTACAAGCAGCCACAGAAATGTAATTGCGCGCCGGCGTGCATCCGGCAGCAAACCTAATGTCGCCAGACATTGGGTTTGCAATCGCAGAACAAGCGCAATCCGTTGTCAACGTTGGGCGACCGTCAACTGCCGAGCAGCTTCGCAACCGGCAGCCAATACATTGTCATTCACGATGTCTGGCGTTCCGCCACGATACCCCACGATGTGGGCGGTCGCTGTCACGTCGGAACCGGCGACGGCCATGTCGGGTGTCACCCCTTGTCCGCTAATTGCCTGCCCGCTCGGCGAGTAAAACTTGGCCGTCGTCAGGCGAACCCCTGATTTGACGACACTCAATGGGAAGATCCCTTGGACCGATCCCTTGCCATAGCTTTGTTCCCCCACGACACGAGCACGATGATGATCACGCATGGCACCCGCGAATATCTCGCTGGCACTCGCAGTATCTCGATCGATTAACACAACGAGGGGCACCTGCCAGGTGCCAACGCGATGTGCGGTATAGTCGAAATCTTCCTGACGGCTACGACCACGCGTGGAAACGATCGTGCCTTCGGTCAAAAACTTGTCGGAAACTTCGACCGAAGCTGTCAACAGTCCGCCAGGATTTCCCCGCAGATCGATGATCAAGCTCTTCATTCCTTCGCGATGCAGCTTCCAAAGGGCAGCGTCTACATCACGACTGGTCGTTTTCTGGAAACTGGTAAGCCGAAAATAGGCGACGCCATTCTGTTTGTCGACCATCATCGCATCTTCCACGCTCGGCACGTCAACTCGCTCGCGGCGAATCGACAGTTCGCGAGGGGCGTCATTGGCAGGCGACAGCACGGCGACTTGGACAACCGAACCTTGCTCGCCTTTGAGCATATCGGCGGCCAATTCCGTCGTGATATCCTCCGTTGACTTTCCATCGACGGCAACGATACGGTCGCCCGGTTGAATTCCCGCCAGCGCGGCAGGGCCATTGCCAATGACGTCTACGATCAGCAGTGAACCTTGGTCAGATTTGAGTTCGATCCCCAACCCCACGAAGTTTCCCTCGATCTGCGAATAAACTTCGTCCAATTGCGAGCCGGAAAGATACGAGGAATACTGATCAAGCGATCCGATTGCTCCACAGCAATACTCCATGATCGTCGCACTTAACGGAATCCCCAATCGCTGCTGTGCAAGTCTCGCCGAGTAATAGACCAGGTCACGAGCCGCGCGGCGGTCTCGAACGATTCGCGTGTTGACCGAGTCACGGAGTTCAT
>JAGQPD010001243.1 GCA_020426865.1 Planctomycetales bacterium | reverse complement strand
GAACCAGGCGGTGTGTTGCTGGCCTCGACCGTCAAGTGCGGATCGAATTGTTCTAGGATCTGCCGAGCACGTTGGCTGATAGGTGGCTTCATGGTTGACCTCGTTTCCTCCATGGTTCATGGGCGTCAAAACGAGGTCTATCTTAACCGGATCGCATCCGAAGCTGCTACAGTGTTTGAAAACGAGGGTCGTTCTGGGCGTTCTGGTCTTTCAAGATTTTTTCGATCCCCTCAGCTCCCACCACCTGTCGCCACGTCCGCAGCCATGTGGCCGTATCGACCTCACGAAATCCAGGGCTCTGGTACCCTGCGACCCTGGCCAACTGCAGACTACGAAGATTGTTGTGGATTTGACGTTGCTCCTCGGACCGGCTGTGAAGATCACACCACAAATGCCACGCGATCAAGTTGCCAACCAATTCACGCGCATGAGACTGATCCCAATTCAATCCGGGAATAAACAGCGGTCCGCCGCGCCACGGCACATCTTGGGCGTCCGGCGCGAAGGCTACCGCCGCGACCACGCGCGTTTGCACTTGCTGATTGTCCTTGCCACCGTTGGCCGCCAACGTGGCCAGGTAAGCCGCCGCCTGCCGTCGAACTTGCTGGTCCTGTGCCGATTGCATCGCGCCGACCAACTCCTCTGGCCCCGCGGCCAGGATCGCGGGCGTCAGGCTTTGTTGCAGTTGTGGCACGCGAATCGACGCAATGAGCAACGTTTCTGCCGAAACGTGGGCGTCATCTTTGGTTGTTTGTTCAATGAGGCGCATGCCGATCGGTCTGCCCAACGCCGGGAAGAGCGTCACGAGCTGTGCCTTTTCGACCAGCGCTTCGGCACTGCGGCTCATCGCGACTCGTGCCGCCGCAGCCCAAGTTCGAACCAGCATCGGCTCCGATTCGCTGGCATGAATCTTCAACAGGCTTTCGTCAATATCTTGGCCAGCAATTTCCGCCAATGCCGCGATGGCCCAACCACGCTGAGCAAGCGGCCCGGTGCTGCCCGCAATTTGCATGAGCTTGCCGACGACCTTCTCCCTCTCTGCCTTGCCGCTGTCGGCGCGGCGCACCAATTCGGCGGTCGCATCGGTCGATGTGACGTGATTCTCCAGCCGTCCCACCAGTTGGTCCAACGACAAGTTCTTCAAGTCGGCATCGGACTCAGCCATTGCCGTACCAGAAACAACGACCAGTGCCCCTAAGAGAAACATCGCGATCGCTAATCGCCGTCGGCGCAACCAGAAGCTGAGGGCACCACTTACTAGCAAGGCCGTTCCACCGGATGCCAGGGACGCTGGCATCAATACCAGTCGTCCTGGTGGCGAACTAGAACCGGGAAAAATCCCTGAAATCAAGACCCCTTCGCGCTTGGGCGCCGGGCCACGTTGAATCGCGTCATACATTGCGGGCGAGTTCCTGTCGGCCGGCATCGCATACTCGGCGAACGTAAGATTCTCCTGGGCCAAGACGTCGCGGGGAAAACTGCCGTCAACGACCGTGAGTGTCATTTCCTTCAGTTGCTCCAATGCTTCAGCCACCGTCTTGTCACGCGATTCTTTGAGCGCGTCGGCGTTGAGTTGATCGACATCGGGACCGCGCAACCCGAGCTGTTCGGAAATCCGCAGCAGCTCTTTTTCTTCTTCTTCCTGAGCCAACGACAGTTGGCCGGAAGCGACCGCCATCAAATCGGAAGCGAACATCGATTTGGCGTTGCCGTTGGCTGGCTCCGGGTCACGCTCGACCTTGAGGCTGGCCAGTCGATGTTGCGGAATGTCCTCGAATTTGCCGTTGATTACTCGCAAGGGGAGCGGTTCGGTCACGTTCTTGATCAACTGCGTTCCGGCGAGCTGCCGGACGACGAATTCTTCTGGGATATTGCGGATTCGTCGCGGACCGTCGGTGAGCAAATAGACGATGTTATCGGTCTTGCCTTCGTTGAAGGCCGATAGGCGCATCGGTACGACCAGCTGATCGGTATGAAAGCGGAACCCCATCGCCTGCACGTGCCCATCAAACGTCGCGCCCGATGGAAGGTTCGTGTTGGCGACGCGCTGCCCGGGCCGGGGATCCGCGCCCGACTTGACGCCCACTTTGGTCTTGACGGCGACGAAACACCATTTCTGATCGACATATTCGTCACACACCTTGTCCATTCCGACCGGATATTGATAGCCATGCTCGGCCATCCATCGACGCAGCGCGTCGGCACTCCCCGCCTCCAGCACGGCCACTTCGTACATCCCCACCGCCTCTTCGCGAATCACACGTACCTGATCTCGCTTGAGCACTTCCAGGCCGTCGGACGCCGCAGCCGCGGGTGCGTCGGCGGCCGCTGCACGAAACAGGACCACCGGGCGAAGATCCACAACCACTTCCGGTGGATCGATAGCGGCAGCGATGTGACCAAAAATGTCGTCCGGCATCTTCCGCAGCGACGGAGGAGTAGGAAACGGAATCAACATTCCGAAGTCATCGACTTTGCCTTCGTAACCGGGACGTATAACAAATGATTCCACTCCATCCTTGTAAAAAACGAATGTCAACTGTTCGCCAATCCGCGTGATCGGAGTGCCCGGACCATTGTAGATCGGTGGTACCATGCCACACGGATCCGCTGATGACTCTCCCGTCATCGCTAAAGTCGCCGCGACCCCACAAACAATGGCAACGACGCCACGCCAGGCTTGAGCAGCGTTTTGACTAATAATAATTTGATTGGATAGCATCATCACCGTCCTCCAACGTCAATTTGATTTCCACGCGGCCTGTGCCGTCGTTCTGTCCGTTACTGATCCAGATTTGGCTGATTTCCTGCCATTGCGCGTCGGCTTGATGA
>JAGQPD010001242.1 GCA_020426865.1 Planctomycetales bacterium | reverse complement strand
ATGCCCGATCATATGCCAACGAATGGGGTTCACGTCGTGCGGATCGAGTTCCGATCCCCGTGTTTCCTGCAATTGATTGACTTTTTCCCAAAGCGCCTGCGGTCGGCTTTCGCCCAAGTCGCGGCACCCCAGCGCAATCAACATTCGAATGATCTCGACGTCAACGTACTTGGTGACCGCTACCATTGTCACGTCGTCGGCACGCCGCCCCGACCGCTCGGCAGCATCGGCAATTCGCTGTCGAACACGCAGAAGATTGTCTTGCAGGCGTGAAAATCGTTTTGACACGACGAGGCTACGTGGGAAACAGTTAAGGTTCGATCTCGATCAATTTTTCGACCGTCCCGTCCTCGAGAAACCGGCCGACAAGAAACTCGGTTGCCAGGTTCTGGCCCAACAAGGTGCGATTCTTCGGTGCCGTCAACGACCGGTAGACCAACCACTGTTCCCCGCCAACCTGGACCCGATAGCCAACCGCCGATTGACGTGGCACGATGTTGAGGTTTTCTCCCACCGTCAACTGCCGCCACGTTAGCGTTTTCCGCAGTCGCTGTGGATGCAAATCCATGAACAGCGGTGCATAAAGGCGTGACTGTTGAGCGCGATGCCGCAAGACGTATCCGCCAGCGCCAGTTTCAATTTCACCAAATCGCGGGTCGACTTTCCATTCCGGCAATGCCAACGGCAAGACAATGGCCAACCGCTTCTTGTTGGTGATCAATACCTCGCGCGATTCCTCCGCCGGTTGAAAGGTCGTCGCTGACGTAAACGGGACCGTCTGCTCGTACTCGACAACTGCTTCGTGCGGCCCGACAATGGCGTCCGCCACGAAGAGGAACAGGTCTTCCCGGGCCAGCAGGAATTGGCGCTGCAGCTTCCAGCCGTGATCCAATTCAATCTCCAACTCCAGATAATCCACATCGTCGTCGCTGACCCAACACACCGATTCCCAATCGGACTGCGGCGTCAGTTGGTTCCCGTCGACCGTCAGCCGCGGGGTCCAATCGCCCTGGATCAGCGTCGTCGACAGCGTCGAAAGTTCCGCCTGCAGGGACCGGTCCGTGAAGCGAATTGACAACTGCGGCGATAATGGCGACCAGTCCGGCTGCAAAACGGCAACCTCGCTCCATTCCGACTCAAACGCCGGTTCTTCCGGCAACTTGCGTGTGTTCGGCAGGTCATCCGGCCAAAATCGTGGATTGCTGAACATTACCTTCGCTAACCGACGGTCATCGTCATCCGGTGCGACAGACAGTGACGCCTTGATCAGGTCACGATATACGCTGGCATCGCTGCTCTCACTAGCAGCCACTAGAACTTGCGAACCGTCGGCCCGCGTCATGCGCAATACGTGCCGCCGAAGCCATTCATATTGCACGCGCGCGTTGTTGCCAACTGCGGCCGGCTTTCCTACATGCCGATTGATCCACAAGCAGCGAGTCCAACAAGCCAGCAACGGTCGCAAGATCGGAAGATATCGTCCATGCGGAAGACCCTGTCCGTCGAGCAAATCCAAAAGTGAGTCACCCACAAATTGACTTGCTGTCCTGCGGAGCGACTTGCAGTCCTTCAGCTCAGGAAATTGTTGGCTGAGCACCATTCGCAACTCGCCCGCCAACAACTGAGCACTCATGGGATCGGATTCGCGGTTGGGCATCGCCGCCTCATTGCCTTGCTGCAATAGCCCTCCCAACAAATTCCACCATGCCTCTCGCGTCAAGCGTGAAGCCAACCGTGGTAAAGCGTATGCCCATGCCAACGATTCATAGGCGCGGCGGAGTGTATCCTGCCTGCCAGACTCCGTCGCCAGCCATTCCTGGACTTCCTCCTCAATATCCCAACCGTCCGAGTTGTCGTCGCGCGTAATCGCCGCGGTCCAGAGTCGCCGGATAAGTGTTTGTAGCACCGGATCCAACGCCAGTTCACCACTTAAACCCCAGGTGAGCGGCGGGCGCTCCGCCCTCCGGTAGAGCTTGTTTATTGACTCGGGCGATTTACGACGTCGCAAATGCGTTGCCCACTGACGGTACTCGTCGTCGGTTCCCATCGCCGTCGCGGCAAAATTGTGCATCGAGCGACCATTAGAGTCCGACAGCTCCGCATTTCGGCGTGCATCTCGGTGTCCACGCTTTTTCTTGTGCTTGTGCTTGCGTCCGCGCTTCACCTTTTCCCCTTTGGTCACCGTCATTATTACTGTCCTTTACTTCTGTTCCGTATCGGCTGCCGGAATCCGATCTGATATAATCCCCAGTTGCTACGTCGTGGACGGTTTCATCGGCATGTTCGTTCGCGTACCGGCTGACCCCATAATTTAACGTTTCCCCCGCTGCTTTCAATGAGGAAGCCCGGACCGGACTACGGCTACGGGTTTAACATATTTTTTTCTTTGCTCGAAACACTTAATTGGATTCGGAGATCTATTCCGTGCTTAAATCGAACCGATCCCTTTGCCCTGCCTTGGTTGGTTGGACCGCGTTGCTGGCGGTGGCGCCGGCCTGGGCGGACGATCCTGCAAAAACACCGGCATCGGTCACTTTGGCGGGCCGTGACGCGGCGCGCCAAAATCCGGC